>NZ_LKDX01000048.1:0-30345 GCF_001401795.1 Pseudoalteromonas sp. P1-26
GAGATGGCAGAGTGGTCGAATGCACCGGTCTTGAAAACCGGCAGGGGTTTGTAGCCCCTCTAGGGTTCAAATCCCTATCTCTCCACCATCATTTAAGCCGCTGAATTTATTCAGCGGCTTTTTTGTTTCTTGTGCTTTTCATTTGTTCTGCAAATTACGACTATTGTCGATATTTCGCATTTTAACTAGTTAGTCCATGCTTAACACTTCTCGTATTATCTTTGTGACATTAGGGAATTTATGAAACATCGTTTAGCAAAGAGTGTAGGACTTTCTTTATTATCGCCTGTGATCATCGGTTGTATCTTGGGTCTTTATTATGCGTTTACACTTGAAGGAAATGGTTTAAACATTTTCTTTAACTTATTCGTTAGCGCAATCGCCAATGCCCACATTGTAGGTCTTACTATGGCAGCGTTTGTGGTACCTGGTTATTTACTTATGTATAAGTATGCAAAAGTTAATTATTCAGGTGTTCTGACACTTGGCTTACTAGGTGGCGCTATTTTCAGCTACTTACTTAGCGCTACAACAGGTATGGCTTTTATAGTCAATGCTGTGATGTCTGCTCTGGCAGCTGGACTGTTTTTATTTGGTTTAAGACAGGGCCTTACAACACAATCTTCTCATCAATAGCAGAATATTTAATCAAGCTGACTGAAATTGAGGGCAAAATGTTTTTTTTTGCCCTTAAAAGGTTTCATTTGTCGTCTACAAAGAGTACCTTTAGCTACTGTATGTTTAATAAGAAGTAGTTTGGTATGCAAAAGCAAGATTTTTACCAGTCATTAGTTAAACAAACTGAGTCGCTAATCACTGGTGAATCAAATGTTATTGCCAACATGGCAAATATTAGTGCGCTGTTATTTACCTCTTTAGAGGATATCAATTGGGCGGGCTTTTATTTAATGGATTCACCTGAAGAATTAGTGCTAGGGCCGTTTCAAGGTAATCCTGCATGTATCCGTATTCCAGTAGGTAAAGGGGTATGTGGAACTGCCGCGCAAACACAACAAACACAACTCATTGAAGACGTGCATGCATTTGCCGGTCACATTGCCTGTGATGCTGCATCTAACTCTGAAGTAGTTGTGCCGATTTTCAAAGACGGTAAAGTATTTGCTGTACTTGATATCGACAGCCCAAGCATTGCGCGATTCGATGCTGATGATCAAGCTGGTTTAGAAGCATTGGTAAAGTGCTTTGAGGCAAATCTAAAATGAAAGATCTGCTAAATGTGCAAGATTACCTCTTTGCAATCCAAGATGTTGGTGATTGGGAAGGGGAAGAAGAAGTTGTTGCCGAAAGGCTCAACGACTTGATTCACATGGCATGGGAGCGTCTACCAGATGACCTTGACTGTGAATCAATTGATGAAATTATAAATGGTATTTGGGAACACCTTCGAGGTGATTTAGCGCTTATTGAAGCGGACTTCGAAGAGTTGACCGACTGGGTAACACACTATGTCGATTCATCACTTGATGAAAAGATGTAATAAAAGGTTCTAACATGGAAACCACAAACAAGCTAAAAGATATTAATGAAGTACTGGATTTCTTATACCAAGAATTTCCAAAATGTTTTAAACAAAAAGACGGTATTCAGCCGCTTAAAGTAGGTATTTTTAAAGATATCGCTGAGCGTATTGAAGGTTCTGAGAAAGTAAGTAAAACTCAGGTTCGTCAAGCACTAAGAAAGTACACCTCAAACTGGCGCTATTTAGAAGCTGTAACTAAGTCTGAGTTCCGTATCGATCTTGATGGTAATCAAGACGAAAAAGTAGAACAAGAGCACATTGAGCACGCACAAAAAGCGTTAGAAGAAAGCCGCGCTAAAATGGCAAAGCGTAAGAAGCCACAACGTCCACGTAAAGACGGTGACACAAAATCTTACAAAAAGAATAGTGGTCACCACGCTAAATCTGGCGAAAAAGGCGCTAAAGTAAATAATAAGCCTGCTAAAGCTGCTCCTGCAAAACGTTCAGGAAAAGTTGAACCTTTACCTGCCTCAGAGGTCAAGGTTAATAGCAAAGTTAAAGTTAAACTTGGCCAAGCACTTGTAAACGCGGTTATTACTGAAGTGAATAAAGATGAAGTTCACGTTGAGTTAGTAACAGGGATGCAAGTTAAGACCAAAGCAGACAGCCTGTATATCATTTAATAGCTGTAAAAAATAAAGGAGTTGTGTATGAGTAAAAAGTTTACGCTCATTCCGTTAGTCGCTGCCCTGTTTTCAGGTTCATTACTGGCATCATCAGACAATCTGACTGAGAAAGACCTGCCAGTACTCAAGCAAGAAAGCCAACATAGTACGGCAAGCAAACGGGTGACAAACTTATTTACTCGTGCACACTACAAGCCAATTAAATTTAACGATGAATTATCTGAGAAGGTTTTTGATCGTTATATTGAATCTCTCGACTACAATAAAAATGTGTTTTTAGCGTCTGACATTGCCTCGTTTGAGCAATATAAAGACCAATTTGATAATGCATTGTCGACAGGTAAATTGGGATTTGCCTTTGATATTTTTAACTTAAGTTTAAAACGTCGTTTTGAACGCTATGACTATTCTTTATCGTTACTTGAAAACGAAATGAAGTTCGATAAAGAAGATGAGTATCTATTTGACCGCGAAGACGCAAACTGGGCAACAAGCCAAGCTGAGCTTGATGAACTTTGGCGTCAGCGCGTTAAATACGATGCTTTACGATTAAAAATGACTGGTAAAGATTGGCAAGGCATTAAAGAAGTCTTGACCAAACGCTACCACAACGCGCAAAAGCGTTTAGTACAAACTAACAGTGAAGATGCTTTTCAAATCGTGATGAATTCATTCGCACGAAGCATTGAAGCGCATACCTCTTATTTATCACCTCGTCGCGCTGAGCAATTCAAGATGGACATGGATCTTGAATTAGAAGGTATTGGTGCGGTACTTAGTTATGATGAAGACTACACAGTTATCCGTAGCTTAGTACCTGGCGGTCCGGCTGATAAGTCTGAACAAATTAAAGCAGATGACCGTATTATTGGTGTTGCTCAAGAAGGTGAAGAATTTGTTGATGTGATTGGCTGGCGTTTAGATGACGTAGTTGATTTAATCAAAGGCCCTAAAGGGACAAAAGTTCGCCTGCAATATTTAAAAGGGGCGGATGCCCACGGAACACCAAAAGTGGTTGAAATCACGCGTGATAAAATTCGCTTAGAAGACCGCGCTGCAAAATCTGAAGTATTTGAAGCAAAATATTCAGACTTAACCAGCAAAATTGGTGTGATTGAAATCCCAGGTTTCTATAACAACCTATCACAAGACGTTAAAGTTGAAATTGCAAAATTAAAAGAAGCCAAAGTAGACGGTATCATCATCGATTTACGTCAAAACGGCGGCGGTTCACTTTACGAAGCGACTCAGCTTTCTGGCTTATTTATCGATCAAGGTCCTGTAGTACAAATTCATACGCTAAATAATCGTATTGAAGAGCAAAAAGACCGTGACGGCGTCACTTTTTATGATGGCCCACTTACTGTGTTGGTTGATCGCTACAGTGCATCTGCCTCAGAGATTTTTGCAGCAGCGATGCAAGATTACGGCCGTGCTATTGTGATTGGTGAGCAAACCTTTGGTAAGGGTACTGTACAGCAGCACAAACCACTTGGCCGTGCTTATGACTTATATGATCATCCATTAGGTAGCGTGCAGTATACCATTGCAAAATTCTACCGAATTAATGGCGGAAGCACACAGCACAAAGGCGTTATTCCAGATGTGTCATTCCCATCGGCAATTGAGCCATCAGAGTGGGGCGAGAGTCAACAAGACAACGCGCTACCTTGGGATAGCATCATCCGTGCTAAGTACAACTCGGTTGATAACCTAAAACCTGCGATTGCTTACGTTAATAAGCTTCATGATGCGCGTATTGCAGATGAGCCTGAATTTGGTTATGTGTTTGCTGATATTAAACGCTATCAAGAAGAGAAAGACCGTAAGACTATCTCATTGGTTGAAGCGACGCGTCTAAAAGAGAAAGACGAAGGTGAAGAACGCGCGTTAGAACGTGCTAATGAACGACTTGTTCGCCTTGGAGAAAAGCCAGTAGAGAAGCTTGACGATTTACCTGATAGCCTTGACGAGCTAGACCCTTTCTTAGAAGAAGCCGCATTAATCACCCAAGATTATATAAAATATGGTCGTATCGCTAAGAAATAATTAGCAATTAATTAGCAATATCGATTAATAAAAAGGCGCTTAAGCGCCTTTTTTGCTACCTAAAACAGGTTAGATTGGTATAATCACAAAATCTGGCTGCATAAGGCCACTGAAGTTTTGCGTCAAAGCTTACAATAATAATTAAACACGCCACATAAGACGTGTAGGAGACTATCTTTTGAATTCAATTGAAGAGAAGCCAATTAAACAGGCCAGTTTTTTAGATGCCTTAATCCCAATTACTGTGCTCGTGTGCCTATTAGGCGCTGCTGTTTATTTATTCGGTGATAATTCATCATCAGGTCCTAACCAAATTGCTTTATTATTCGCTACATTTACCGCGGCATTAATAGGCTTAAAAAATGGTTACACCTGGAAGAAACTAGAACAAGCTATGATTGAGGGGATCACCTTATCCCTTGGAGCAATCATTATATTATTAATGGTGGGTGCCTTAATTGGTACTTGGCTGTTATCAGGCACAGTACCCACTCTAATTTACTATGGCTTACAAATTATCAACCCAAGTTGGTTCTATGCCGCTAGTTGTTTAATTTGTGGCATTGTCGCTATGAGTATTGGTAGCTCTTGGACCACAGCAGCGACTATTGGTGTGGCGCTATTAGGTGTTGCAACCGGTCTTGGTTTAGAACAAGTTGTCACAGCAGGTGCGGTGATTTCTGGTGCCTACTTTGGTGATAAATTAAGCCCGCTTTCTGAAACAACAAACTTAGCACCAGCAGTGGCTGGGGCAGATTTATTTGAGCATATCCATCACATGCTTTGGACTACAGTGCCAAGCTTCATTATTGCGTTAATCATTTTTATTTTTATGGGCTTTAATGCCGGTGGTTCAGCTGAAGCTGGACGTATTGATGAAATCGTTAATTTATTAGAGCAAAACTTTAATATTGGTTTTGAAATGCTAGTACCACTGGTGGTGTTGCTGTTTTTAGCAATTCGTAAGATGCCAGCTTTCCCAGCTATTTCGATTGGTGCCGTGCTTGGTGCTATTTGGGCTATGTTGTTTCAATCAGATTTAATTAATAGCCAAATTGATGCATCACAAGGACAAGCAATTGGTTACTTCAAATTAGTTTGGACAACGTTCTTTGATGGTTTCAGCATTGACACTGGTGATGAAAAAATGGATTCACTATTAAGCGGTGGTGGTATGGCTGGCATGCTAACAACCACTTGGCTGATTATGACGGCCTTGATGTTTGGCGCTATCATGGAAAAAACCGGCTTACTTGATATGTTCGTCAAGAGCATCTTAAAAATTGCTAAAAGCACCGGTTCTCTTATCACTGCAACGATTGCAACGTGTATTGGTACCAATGCGGTTGCAGCTGACCAATATATCGCTATTGTTGTTCCAGGACGTATGTTTAAAGAAGAATATGAAAAACGCGGTTTAAAGCCTGTTAACTTATCTCGCACATTAGAAGATGGTGGCACAATTACTAGCCCACTTATTCCTTGGAATACCTGTGGTGCCTACATGCAAAGTGTTTTACTAATCAATCCATTTGACTATGCAATGTACGCGTTCTTTAATTTAATTAATCCATTCTTAGCGGTTGTTTATGCCTATTTTGGTATTAAAATTTTACGTATTACCCCAAAACATCTTAAACAAGAAGCTAACGCCGAATAAACTATTTAGGCCCTGCTAAGCAGGGCCATTTGGAGTCAGTAATGTCTGCTACGAGTAAACCTCAAGCTCAATATTTAATAGATTACCAAGCCCCACAATTTTCAATCCAACATATCGATTTACGCTTCGAATTAGCCCCTTTAAAAACATCAGTGCAGTCAACAATGACAATCAATCGTACCGATGAAAGCAATGCAGAACTTGCGCTAGATGGTGTTGATTTAACGCTAATTTCATTGATGGTTGATGACAAAGCGTATGATGATTACACGCTAGAAGATGAAAAGCTGATCATCCATAACTTACCTGAAAGCTTTATTCTGAAAATTGAAAACCATATTGATCCGCAAACGAATACCTCGTTAGAAGGTTTGTACTTGTCGGGTGGTGCTTACTGTACGCAATGTGAAGCAGAAGGTTTTAGAAAGATTACTTATTACCTTGACCGCCCAGACGTGCTTGCTAGCTTTGATGTAACCATTATTGCCGACAAAAAGTACACTCACTTGCTGTCTAATGGTAACCAAATTGAATCAGGTAACTTAGATGACGGTCGTCATTTTGTAAAATGGCAAGACCCATTTAAAAAGCCTAGCTACTTATTTGCATTAGTCGCCGGTGATTTTGACGTATTACGTGACCATTACACGACGCAGTCTGGACGAAAAGTCGAGTTGGCTCTATTTGTTGATAAAGGTAATTTATCAAAAACGCCTCATGCCATGACTTCTTTAAAAAAATCAATGCAATGGGATGAAGAGCGCTTTAACCTTGAATACGATTTAGATATTTACATGATTGTTGCCGTTGATTTCTTCAACATGGGCGCAATGGAAAATAAAGGCTTGAATATCTTTAACTCTAAATGTGTTCTTGCTAATCAAGAAACAGCTACAGACAAAGATTACCATACGATTGAATCAATTGTAGGTCACGAGTACTTCCATAACTGGACCGGCAACCGTGTGACTTGCCGTGACTGGTTCCAGTTGTCTTTAAA
Source organism: Pseudoalteromonas sp. P1-26 (assembly GCF_001401795.1). Lineage (NCBI taxonomy): Bacteria > Pseudomonadati > Pseudomonadota > Gammaproteobacteria > Alteromonadales > Pseudoalteromonadaceae > Pseudoalteromonas > Pseudoalteromonas sp. P1-26. The sequence continues at coordinate 6,876 of NZ_LKDX01000048.1, forward strand.
AGAAGGCTTAACGGTTTTCCGTGACCAAGAGTTTAGTAGCGACTTAGGCTCACGTGCGCTTAATCGTATTGATGCGGTTAAAGTAATGCGTACTCACCAGTTTAGTGAAGATGCAGGCCCTATGGCTCACCCAATTCGCCCTGAAAAAGTCATTGAAATGAATAATTTTTATACAGTGACTGTGTATGACAAAGGGGCTGAAGTTATTCGCATGATGCACACCTTACTTGGAGAAGAAAAGTTCCAACAAGGTATGGCATTGTATTTCGAGCGCCATGACGGACAAGCAGTTACTTGTGATGATTTTGTCGCTGCCATGAGTGATGCGTCTGGCATTGATTTAACGCAATTTAAGCGCTGGTATAGTCAAGCGGGTACACCTAAGCTCAATGTAGAGCAAGCGTATGATGAACAAAACCAAACTTTCACATTAAGCATTGAACAGTTTGCACCTGATAATCAGCCTAACAATGCCTTACTGCATATTCCTTTTGCTATTGAACTTTTAGATAGTGAAGGGCAGTCTCTACCACTTGTGATTGATAATCAGCCACAAGATTCGGTATTGAATGTCACAGAAAAAACACAGCAGTTTGTTTTTGAGGGCATTAAACAGCGCCCAGTCGCAGTGCTACTAGAAGATTTCTCTGCGCCATGCATCGTTAATCAAAATACATCTGCAGCGGATCTGTTACATATTATGCGTTTTGCTCGCAGTGACTTTTCACGTTGGGATGCTCAGCAGCGCTTATTTACTAATGAAATGAAAGCGGCGATTGCCAGTGGTGAAGCTTGCTTATCGGATGATATCTTGTCGGCATTAAAGCTACTAGTTGATAATCGTGAAGGTGACCTTGCGCTGATTGCGGAGCTGTTAAAACTGCCTAGCTACGATACTCTTGCAGCTGAATATGCTGTCATCCCTGTTGATGACATTATTGCTGTTCAAAATGCATTTGAATCTCAAATTGCCAACTTCCTAACAGAATCATTGGTTAATTGTTATAACGCGCTTGAAGATGATGGTTCAACATCTGCTACAGCCGTTGCAGTGCGTGCTCTTAAGCAACTTTGTTTACACTATTTAGCGAAAACAAATCACAGCGACGTTAATGGCCTTATCGAAGAGTCTGCCCACAGTAATAATATGACCAATGCACTTGCTGCATTAAGTGCTGTTGTAAAAGCAAATCACTCACTATGTGATACGCTTTTAACAGAGTTTGATGCTAAATGGCGTCATGATGTGCTCGTTATGGATAAATGGTTTGCACTGCAAGCGATGAAAGATTCAGCAACGAGTATCAGCGATATTAAAGCGCTCTATGATCACCCAAGTTTTGACTTCGGTAATCCTAACCGTGTTCGTGCTTTGGTTGGTAGCTTTAGCCACTTTAATATCACTCAATTCCATCGAGCCGATGGTGAAGGGTATCAGCTATTAGGTGACTTATTAGTGAAGCTTAACGATATTAATCCGCAAAATGCATCACGCATGCTAACGCCATTTATGTCATGGAAACGCTATGATGAAAATCGTTCTGCGGCAATGAAAGCACAACTTCAACGTTTAGCTGATTTAGAAGGCCTCAGTGATGATCTGTTTGAAAAAGTAGAGAAAGCACTCGAAAGTTAATGACAGAGTACTATTTTGCCTTGTATCTGAGTTACTCAGAGTGTCTTGATTACTATCATGGTAAATATAAATCTGTGCAAGTCACAGAAGATGGTGGTAAGACAGTTCGCTTTGACGCTCACCATTTGCGTCCTTTTATTTCTTCACTAGGAATAAGAGGGCGCTTTAGGTTGACATTAACGGCTGATAATCAGTTTTTAAAACTCGAGAAAATTAGTTAAAAAAGCAGCATTAGCTGCTTTTTTTGTAATATTTGTCGTCCAAAATGCTAAATTTCACTGTCCCCAATTCGCTAAATTTATTATATTTTTGTTAATTCGATTTGTTCTATTGTTAATTTACGTGTATAAAATATCTGGTATGACGTCTTACCAATACGTAAACGTCACATTTTTAAATAAATATTAACCGATTGAACGCGTTCTATATTGTAATTTTACTGTTTCGCTTCTATCGTTAGAAAGATACTAAAAACAACAATTTGATCACAAAACAACCCGTTACAGGGGGATGAACACAATGATAAAACGATCGCTTTTTGTTAAAAACAAAATAGCTTTGGGACTCGCGGCGGCTACACTCGGACTCTCAAGCACATCTTTGCATGCGGCAAACTTTGAGTTAGGTGACTTCGATATACGTTTTGACTCTAACTTCTCTTATGGCCAAAGCATTCGTGTTGAAGACCGAGATTTTCAACATATAGGTAAGAGTAATAATCCTTCATTTGACTGGACGGGTTATCATTCTGCTTTAAATCCAATTTATTCTTCTGCTGATGTATGGAACCAACCAGGTGCATACTCAAATAATGGTGATGCAGGTAACCTCAATTTTGATAGTGGTGATTCATTCTCAAAATTATTAAAAGGTAACCATGAGTTATCAATCAGCAAAGATAATTTTGGTTTCTTCACTCGCTTTATGTACTTTTACGACTTTGCCTTGATGGATGGTGATTACGCTTATAGCAACCCAACATCAGGTAACAAAGTAGACCCATGTGACGATGACGACACAAAAGAACAAGTGTGTGCTGATTTACGTTTACTAGACGCTTATGTATGGGCAAACTTTGATTTAAATGAGGGCCGTAACCCGCTGTCTATTCGTTTAGGCCAACAAGTTGTGAACTGGGGTGAGAGTACCTTGATTTCTCATGGTATTAACGTTAACCCAGTTGATATCGATCGTTTAAAAGCGCCAGGTGCAGAGTTAAAAGAAGCTTTCATACCTGTTGGTATGCTTTGGGCATCACTAGGCATCACAGATAATTTAACGCTAGAAGGTTTCTACCAATATGAATGGCATGAAACACGTCTTCCAGCGGCTGGTACATACTTCTCGACGAACGATTTCGCGTCAGAAAATGGTTATCAGCAAAATATCCAATTGGGCTTCACGTCTAACCCGGATATTGATTTAGCATTCTTAACTGAAAGCTTAAATAATTTAGATGACATTGTTCGCTCGCAAGGTGTTGATCCTACATCTGCACAAGGCCAAGCAATGATGGCGCAAATGTACCTAGCTTACCCAACCAAAGTGGCGTTAAAAGGCAAAGGTGGTGCAGGTAAAAACGAGCCAGACGATGGTGGCCAGTATGGTTTACGTTTAGGTATGTACTTACCTGAATTAAACGACACTGAAGTGGCGTTATACCACATTAACTATCATAGCCGTCGTCCGGTAATTTCTGGTCAGGTATCAAACTTCACTGATGCGGCAATCGCTGCTGATATCGGTATGTTATTAACTACAGATATCACAGAAGATAATGTAACTAATCTTCAAGCATTCACTAAAGGTCAGTTAGAATATCCTGAAGATATTAAACTGTACGGTCTTAGCTTCAACACATCTGTGGGCGAAACGGCACTTGCTGGTGAATTTGCATTCCGCCAAGATGAGCCTCTGCAAATTGATGACGTAGAGCTGTTATATGCGGGTATGCCAGAGCAATTAGCAGTTGCAGGTATTCGTCCTGATTTTGCTGGTATTTCACAAATGAGCCCAGGCGATGCGACAAGCGTTGTAGGCCCTGGTGAAGTAGCACAAGGATTTATCCTACGTAACACTGCACAATTACAATTTACAGCAACACACCTATTTGGTCCTTCACTTGGAGCTGATAGCTGGGCGGTAGTTGGTGAAATTGGTGGTGTACGCATTAACGATATGCCAGATTACGATGAGCTTCGTTTAAATGTTGCTGGTACTGGTCGAAGTGGTATTATGCAAGGCCCATTAAGTGATGATTATTCAACACTGCACTTAGGTCTTTCTAATGGTCCTGAAACGAACCCGTTCCCAACGGCTTCTGCATGGGGTTATCGTTTAATTGCGAAAGGTGATTATTATAACTTCTTCAGTGGTGTTAACTTCTCTCCACGTTTTGTGTTCTCGCACGATGTGAATGGTATTACACCTGATCCAATGTTCTTATTTGTTGAAGACCGTAAATCGCTCGGTGTTACTATGAACTTCAACTATCAAAATGCGTGGTCGTTCGACTTTAGCTACAACTCATTCTGGGGTGGTGGTGCAACGAATACTTTCTCTGACCGCGATTATGTATCTTTCAATATTAAATATTCAATCTAAGGGTAAATTATGATTATTAGAAAACCTACCCTCATTGCTGCAGCATTTTGTGGCGTTTTCGCAAGCTCAAGTGTACTTGCAAAAATTACCGCTGATGAAGCGGCACGTTTAGGTAAAGATTTAACTCCTATTGGCGCAGAAAAAGCTGCGAATAATGACGGTTCTATCCCAGCTTGGGATGGTGGTATCACAACACCACCTGCTGGTTATAAACCGGGAATGCATCATCCTGATCCGTTTGCTGATGATAAAATCTTATTCACGATTGATAAATCGAATGTAGCTGAGTACAAAGATTACTTGAGCCCAGGTCAAATTGAATTATTCAATACCTATCCTGATACGTTCAAAATGAACATCTATCCAACGCGTCGTAGCGCGTCGTATCCTCAGTTTGTATATGATGCAACTAAAAAATATGCAACGACAGCTGAGTTAGTAGAGGGCGGTAACGGTATTAAAAATACCGCTGTGGGTGTTCCGTTCCCAATCCCTAAAGATGGCTTAGAAGCGATTTGGAACCACTTATTACGTTTCCGTGGTTTATCAATTGAGCGTTCTGGTGGTCAAGCTGCACCGACAGCATCTGGTTCATATAACTATGTAGGTTTTGATGAGCAACTGTTAGTTGAGTATTCATCACCTGAAGCAACGCCTGAAAAGCTACAAGAATCTAATATCTTGTTTAAGTTTAAGCAAAAAGTAACTGAGCCAGCGCGTCTTGCTGGTACTGCGTTACTAGTTCATGAAACAATGGACCAAATCTTAACGCCACGCCAAGCATGGACATACAACTCAGGTCAGCGTCGTGTTCGTCGTGCACCTAATGTTGCCTATGATGCACCGGGAACAGCTGCAGATAGCTTACGTACAACTGATGACTTTGATATGTTCAACGGTTCTCCAAATCGTTACAACTGGACATTAAAAGGTAAGCAAGAGCTTTATATTCCTTATAACAGCTATAAGCTTCACAGTGACAAACTAAGCTACGATGATATTCTGCAAGCAGGTCATATCAATCCTGAACATGTTCGTTATGAAAAACACCGTGTTTGGGTTGTTGAAGCTAACCTGAAAGAGGGCACGCGTCATATCTATAAAAAACGTGTTTTCTATATTGATGAAGATAGCTGGCAAGTTCATGTAACGGATATCTATGATAACCGCGATCAAATGTATCGTGTAGCGATGGCGCATGGTCTTAACTACTATGAAGTACCAACTCATTGGAGTACGTTAGAAGTTTACCATGACCTTAACTCTCGTCGTTATTTAGCAATTGGTTTAGACAACCAAGAAAAAATGTATGATTTCTCACAATCATTCAACGATAACGAGTTTACTTCAAGCGCATTACGCCGCGAAGGTCGTTAATCAAATTAAGGCACCTGACCCCAGGTGCCTTTTGCAATTCGCGTAAGTCATCAGTACACGCAATAGATTTCTCAGTGGCTTTTTTGACTTCTCTTTTTATTTTTTCGAAGGCGATTTATCTTTATGAAGTATTTGCTTTATGCCTGTCTTGCTTATAGTGCTTCATGTTTTGCTCAAGACATGCCTATGCCGCAACAAGCGATTAGCGCTGTTAACGCAAACAAAACTCTTCTCACCGACATTGAACTAGCTGGCCCAAATCTCATTGCAGTTGGTAAACACGGTGTGGTTATCACAAGTACAGACGCTCAAACTTGGCAACAAGCCAGTGTGCCTACTCAAGTGCTGCTAACAGCCGTTGATTTTTATAATAACGATTTAGGCTGGGCATGTGGTCATGATGCAACCATCATTAATACTGTAGATGCAGGAAAAACCTGGCAGTTACAGCAATCTTTACCAAACATGGATAAGCCATGTTTAGATATTTTATTTACTACTGAACAACATGGCTATGCAGTCGGTGCATATGGAATGTTTTTTGAAACTAACGATGGTGGCCAAACTTGGCAGAAGCGTTTTTTAGATAGCCTGTTATTTGAAGAAGACCGTGAATACCTCAATGATTTAAAAGACAGTGACCCAGAAGGCTATGAAATTGAAACAGCTTCAATACTGCCACATTTTAATCGCATCGTTAAAACTGAGGAGAGTCTATTTCTAGCTGGTGAAATGGGTTTAATGGCACAAAGTTTCGACAATGGTCAAACATGGCAGCGTCTTGAAGAGATCTATATGGGCTCTTTCTTTACGTTTGCGTCAACTGCAGATCAAGGTGGTGAAGATCTAGTTGCAGGCCTTCGAGGCAACATTTTCACTCGACAAGCCGGCAGTGATCAATGGCAACAAATACCACACGACAATTATGCAACCGTGAATAGTGCGATTAAATACAACAACCAGTGGTTATTATTTGCTAACAGCGGGGTGATTTTCCAAATTGAGAATGGCCAATTATCAGAACAACAAATGGCCGATGGTAAATCGTTACTTGATGGTGTTGTGTTTCAAGACAAACTAGTTATGGCTTCAGAAAATGGCATTAAAGTGAAGGAGTTGAATCCGTAATGCGTGGTTTTTTAGATATTTTAGAAAGAGCGGTGTTTCGCCATCGCTTATTCGCAATTATTTCCTTTGCTTTGATCACCTGTTTCTTATTATTCAAAGCAACACAAATACAATTAGACGCTTCTTTTAATAAAAATATTCCGCTTAATCATGACTACATGAAAGTTTACACCAAACATGAAAAACAGTTTGGTGGAGCAAACAGCATCTTGATTTCTGTCTGTGATGCAGATGGTGATATTTTTAATGAGGAATTTTTCACCCAACTTAAAGCAGTTCATGATCAGCTTTACTTTATTCCTGGTGTAAATCGCCCGTTAGTTAATTCAATCTTCGCACCGAGTGCGCGCTTTGTTGAAGTGGTTGAAGATGGTTTTGCTGGCGGTCCAATTATTCCGGCAAACTTTACCGCTGATAAACGTGGTCTTGCGGTTGTAAAAGAAAACATCGAAAAAGCAAAAGTCGTTGGCCGTATGATTGCCAGTGACTACTCGTGTGCGATGGTAACCGCCCAGCTACTTGAAACTGATCCACAAACACAAGAAAAACTAGATACTTTAGCGTTTGCAGAAAAGCTAGAAACACAAGTTCGTGAACCGCTAAGTACTGACAAGGTCAGTATTCATATTATCGGTTTTGCGAAAATGGCAGGGGATGTCGCAGAGGGTGCTAAAGGCGTACTGTTATTTTTTGCTATTGCCATTGCTTTCACATTCGTAATGGTTTGGCTGTTCTGCCATTCTTTAAAACTGACTATTTTACCAATTGCCTGTTCAATCATTGCTGTTGTTTGGCAGTTAGGCTTGCTTTCAAGCTTAGGCTTTGGTTTAGACCCTATGTCAATTTTAGTGCCGTTTTTAGTGTTTGCGATTGGTGTAAGCCATGGCGTGCAAATGATCAATGACATTGGCAAAAAAGTGTCTACGGGTAGTTCAACTCGGGTTTGTTGTCAGGCAAGCTTTAGAGCACTTCTGATCCCCGGTGGTATTGCACTGCTATCAGACACAATTGGTTTTTTAACCTTACTCACCATTGATATTGGTATTATTCGTGAACTTGCTATCACAGCGAGTTTGGGTGTAGCGGTAATTATTTTCACTAACTTAATTTTATTACCTGTATGGGCATCGTACATGCGTTTTGAAGGCTCTGTGCATATTCAAGCAGGTACTCACACAGACAAACCAAATCTACTAGACAAGTTACGCGAGCTATTAGTAAAAGCGACTGATCGTAAAACAGCTGGTTTTATTATCGTCTTTACGGCTGTGTTATTTGCAGTGGGTTACTGGCAAGCTGACAAAATGCGTATTGGTGACTTACATGCTGGTGCGCCATCTTTGCACCAAGATGCCCGCTATAACCAAGACACCTTTTTGATTTCTGATAAATACACCATTTCATCAGATATCCTAAAAGTGATTGTAGAAGCGTATCCTGCTGCGTGTACTGAGCATGATGTTATGGAGCGTATTAGTCGTTTCCAATGGCAGATGGAAAACGTTGCAGGGGTACAATCGGCTGTGAGCTTAAGCTCAGTTGCGCAATCTGTGAACGCCGGCTTCAACGAAGGTAACTTAAAATGGCAAAGCTTGCCGCGCAATACGGCAAGTTTAGTGCAAGCTACTTCACGGGTTGAAACAAGCTCAGGTTTACTCGATGGAAACTGCTCTGTAATGCCTGTGATTATTTTCTTAAATGACCACAAAGCAGAAACAATTGACCATGTGGTAGCTAAAGTTAAAGAGTTTGCTAAGGCTGAAGAAACCGATGAATTAAAGTTTAAGCTGGCGTCAGGCCCTGTCGGTGTAATGGCTGCAACGAACGAATCGGTATCGGCTGCACAGCTACCTATGATGCTATACGTTTACGGCGCCGTAATCCTGCTATGCTTAATTAGCTTTAGAAGTGTTAAGGCAACGGTCGCGGTTGTATTACCTCTGTACATCGTATCAACCTTAGCGCAAGCGTTGATGGTACAACTTGAAATAGGTTTAACAGTGTCGACATTACCAGTTATCGCTTTAGGTGTTGGTATTGGTGTCGATTACGGGATTTACATACTTTCATCAATGATGGGGCAGCTAAAACAAGGTGTGGCACTCGAAGTGGCTTATCGTAATGCATTAGCAGAGCGTGGTAGTGCAGTGCTGTTCACAGGTATTACCTTAGCCATTGGTGTTAGCACATGGATTTTCTCTGATCTGAAGTTCCAAGTGGATATGGGTATTCTGCTAACCTTCATGTTTTTGGTTAACATGTTGGGTGCAGTACTACTTTTACCTGCTATTGGTAGCTTCCTCTGGACTGACCAGAAAAAATAATGTGAATAATTGTGCTCCAATATGGCCAGTAATGGCCATTTATATCTATATTTTGTGAATAGATGACCAAATAGCTGAAAAGCTTAAAATGATTTCATCGAAAAGGCTGTTTATTAGCTGTAAAAGAGTTAGAATTTACCTGACTCCACGCTAATAAATGGCTGTACAAATATTCTACTAATCGATAAGTAGTATAGATTAAGGAACATACAATGACACGAAATGAAGGGCAAGCCTCGGTTATCTTAGATAATGTCTGTAAGCTGATCCAGAAAAAAGTTCACGCTGATAATGTGTTACTCGTTGAGAAATTCGCCAAAGCCTTGTACAGCAATATGTCTAAAGAGGATTTGGCTCATCGCAACGATAGTGACTTATATGGCGCTGCACTAAGCCTATGGAACTCGCTAGAAAAAAATAATTCTGATGACGCGGTTGTCCGTGTTTTCAATCCTGAAGTAGCAAAAGATGGCTGGCAGTCATCGCACACTATTGTTGAAATCATCGCGAAAGACATGCCTTTCCTCGTTGATTCTGTGCGTATGGCCATGACCCGCGCAAACATCGCTTCTCACTTATTACTTCACTCTCCGCTGAAAATCCAACGTGATAAAAATGCTAAAATCACCGGTATTTCAAGCTTAAAAGCAGAGCAAGAATCAACGTCGACAAAAACTGTGTTCTTTATCGAAATTGATCGTCAAACAGATGCAAAAGTAATTGAGTCTTTCAAAAAAGAACTTGAGTCTGTGTTAGTTGACGTATCTATCGCTGTAGAAGATTGGCAGCCAATTCGTGAAAAGCTAATTGCGGTAACGAAAGACTTACCTAAACGCCACCATAATAATAACGAAAGCGAAGTTGCAGAAACGGTAGAGTTTTTAGACTGGTTAGCTAAAGATAACTTTACGCTAATGGGTTACCGTGAATATGAACTTTCGCCAGTGCAAGGTGATTACCAGTTAAAAGGTAAAAAGGGCACTAGCCTTGGTCTAATGAAAAACACAGACGAAGAGCATAGCCGCTTACTTTCTGAGTTACCTGAAGTAGCGCGCCAAGAAGCGCGTAGCAGTAACTTATTAATTTTAACGAAAACAAATTCAGTGTCTCGTGTACATCGACCTGCATACATCGACTACGTGGGTATTAAGCGTTTTGATGATGAGGGCAATGTAATTGGTGAAGATCGCTTCCTTGGTTTATTCTCATCAAGCTTTTACAACAACAGCGCCGCTGATGTACCTGTACTGAAAAGTAAGATTAACCGCATTATGGAAATGTGTGACTTTGCTAAAGGCACCCATGCATACAAAGCGGTATTAAATATTTTAGAAACGTATCCACGTGATGAGCTTGTGCAAGCACGTGAAGCTGAACTACTTGAAGTTGCCATGGGCGTATTACAAGTACAAGAGCGTGATATGTGCCGTATTTTTGTGCGTAAAGACGCATATGGCCGTTTCTTCTCTTGCATGGTATATGTTCCGCGTGAGCGCTATAACACGGCACTACGTCGTGAAACGCAACGTATCTTAGCCAATGCATTTAATTCTGACGACAAAGTCGAATTTACTACTTTCTTCTCTGAGTCAACATTAGCCCGTACACATTACACGGTGCGTGTGACTGACAATAATATTGAATATAACGTGAAAGACATCGAAAACAACCTAATTGAAGCTGCCCGTACTTGGGAAGATAGACTCCAATCTGCACTACTTGAAAGCGCAGGTGAAGCACGCGGTAAAGAACTAAACCGTAAATATGCACAAGCGTTTGCAAGTGCGTATAAAGATCAGGTTTTACCAAGTGCAGCGGTTGTTGATATTGAAAAGCTAGAACTTCTAAACGACGAGAACAAACTTGAGATGTTGTTCTACCGTCCACAAGAAGAAGCAAACACAAATGTTGTTCGTTTAAGCTTATTCCATAAAGATGTGCCAATTCACTTATCTGACGTAATGCCGATGTTAGAAAACTTTGGTTTACGCGTAGTAGGTGAAACACCTTACTCAGTGAAAACAACTGACGGTAAAGTTAATTGGATCATGGATTTTACCATGCTAATTGACAACAAGGGCATTGCTGACTTTGATAAAGTGTCAGCGCGTTTCCGTGCTGCATTAACGAACGTGTGGAATAACCGTTTAGAAAATGATGGTTTCAACCGTTTAGTATTAATGGGTGGCTTAACAGGTCGTGAAGCGTCTATTCTACGTGCCTACGCTAAATACATGCGTCAAATTGGTGTAACTTTCTCGCAAACTTACATCGAAAGCACATTTGCAAATTACCCACACATTGCATCGCAAATTGTTAACTTATTCACTAAAAAGTTCTCAGTTAAGAACCCAGGTAGTGAAAAGACACTTGAGAAGCTAGTAGCACAAGTTAACCTTGAACTAGAAAACGTAGCAAACCTAGATGATGACCGTATCATCCGTTTATACGTTGATATGATCAATGCAACACTTAGAACGAACTTCTTCCAAAAAGAAGCGGACGGCCAATTTAAGTCATACGTATCGTTCAAAGTTCAGCCTTCTATGATCCCTGAAATGCCATTACCACTGCCTGCGTTTGAGATCTTTGTATACTCGCCGCGCGTTGAAGGCGTTCATTTACGTGGTGGTAAAGTTGCTCGTGGTGGTTTACGTTGGTCTGATCGTCGTGAAGACTTCCGTACTGAAGTACTGGGTCTTGTTAAAGCGCAACAAGTTAAAAACACGGTTATCGTACCAGTAGGTTCGAAAGGTGGTTTCGTATGTAAACAGCTACCGACAGACCGTGAAGCATTCTTCAAAGAAGGTCAAGAGTGTTACAAGATTTTCATCCGTGGTTTATTAGATATCACAGATAACATTGAACGTGGTGAGATTGTTCCACCAGTTGATGTTGTTCGTCATGATGAAGATGACCCGTATTTAGTTGTTGCTGCCGATAAGGGTACTGCGACTTTCTCTGATATCGCTAACGGCATTGCAAATGAATATAACTTCTGGCTAGGTGATGCATTCGCATCAGGTGGCTCAGTAGGTTACGACCACAAGAAAATGGGTATCACTGCAAAAGGTGCGTGGGAATCTGTTAAGCGTCATTTCCGTGAAATGGACATTGACTGTCAAACAACTGATTTCACTGTGGTGGCAATCGGCGACATGGCGGGTGACGTATTTGGTAATGGTATGTTGCTTTCTAAGCATATTCGCTTACAAGTAGCGTTTAACCACATGCACATCTTTGTTGATCCAAACCCAGATGCAGCGACATCTTACCCAGAGCGTGAGCGTTTATTTAATCTACCGCGTTCTTCTTGGGAAGATTACAATAAAGACCTCATTTCTCAAGGTGGTGGTATTTTCTCTCGTGCGGCTAAATCAATTAGCTTAAGCCCAGAAATGAAGAAAATGCTTGGCACTAAGAAAGCGAGCATGACACCTAACGAGTTAATCAAAGCAGCTCTAATGATGGAGTTTGATTTACTTTGGAATGGTGGTATCGGTACTTACATCAAGAACTCTAAAGAGACTGATGCTGATGTGGGTGACCGCGCGAATGATGCGCTTCGTATTAACGGTTCTGAGCTTGGTGCGAAGATCTTAGGTGAGGGCGGTAACTTAGGTGCGACTCAATTAGGTCGTATCGAATTTGCGGCTAAAGGCGGTCGCGTTAACACTGACTTCATCGATAACGTAGGTGGTGTTGCGTGTTCAGATAACGAAGTAAACATCAAAATCTTACTTAATGGCCTAGTTGCTGAAGGTGACTTAACACGTAAACAGCGTGATGAGTTACTTTATTCAATGACTGATGAAGTGTCTGAGTTAGTATTAAAAGATTGTTACCGTCAAACGCATACCTTATCGATTACTCAATCAAAAGGTACGTCAACGCTTAAAGAAAAAGTACGTTTCATCCATGCCCTTGAAAAAGATGGCAAGCTTAACCGTGCAATCGAGTTTATTCCAACGGATGAAGAGCTTGCAGAGCGCGCAGCAGCGGGTAAAGATTTAACTCGTCCAGAGCTTTCTGTACTTGTTTCTTACGCGAAGATGGTTCTTAAAGAGTCTCTAGTGTTTGATGAAATCACTGAAAACCCTTACTACCGTCAGTTATTAGTTAAGTCGTTCCCAGTGCCACTTCGTGAGAAGTTCAACGATGCAATGGATAACCACCCACTTCGTAAAGAGATTATCGCAACGAAACTTGCAAACAACATCGTTAACGATATGGGTCTTAACTTTATGGTTCGTATGCACGAAGAAACAGGTGCTAACGAAGCTGAAATCGCACTTTGCTACTCAATCGCAAAAGAAGTGTTCGAGATGCCAGAAACATGGTCATCAATTGTTGCACTTGATAATAAGATCCCAGCAGCTGTACAAACAGAAATGCTATATCAATTACGTCGTACGGTTCGTCGTGCAACACGTTGGTTCTTACGTCATCGCAATAAAGCACAAACGATTGAGCAAGCAATTGAGTTCTTTGCACCAACATTTGCTGATTTAAGTGAAAACTTAAACAGCTACATGGTTGAAAAAGAAAGCGAGCGCCTAGTTAAAGCGGCAGATAAGCTAATTGACAGCAATGTACCAAAAGCACTTGCAACACGTATTGTGTCACTATCAAGCTTATTCTCTGTAATGGACTTAGCTGAAATTGCTAACAATTCAGAGCGTAGCATTGATATGGTTTCTAACACCTACTTCAAGCTGGGTGCGCGTATGGGCTTACATTGGTTCCTTGACCAAATCACCAACCAACCAGTTGCGAACCACTGGCAAGCACTTGCTCGTGCTTCTTACCGTGAAGAGCTGGATTGGCAACAACGTACATTATCAGCTGTGGTACTTAATAGCTTTGCTGCAGACAGCAAAGACATTGATGCACAAATTGATGAGTGGATGGATAACCAAGATCTACTATTACAACGTTGGAAGCAGATGCTATCTGAGTTCAAAACATCGCAAAGCCATGATTTTGCGAAGTTCTCAGTGGCACTTCGTGAACTAATGTTGTTAAGCCACAACTGTGACACTTCCAAATAAGTGAAAAGTCATTAAAATACATACCCCAGCTCGCTGGGGTATTTTTTTGCCCTTAATTTGCAATGGTCCGTTTACAAACGGCTACCTTGTTTATTTTTACCTAAGGAACAAACCATGTTTTATGATCTAGCTCGCCGTTTTATGTTTACCCGTGATGCGGAGTGGGCTCATGAATTTGCACTTAATAATTTACGCCGATTTGCTCATACGCCATTGAGTGCTGCGTGGTCTCAATCTGTCCCTAATAAACCCGTTAACTTTTTAGGTTTAGAGTTTAAAAATCCAGTAGGTTTAGCGGCAGGCTTAGATAAAAATGCCGAGTGTATTGATGCATTTTCGCAAATGGGTTTTGGTTTTGTTGAAGTAGGTACTGTTACACCACGTCCTCAAGCGGGTAATGACAAGCCGCGTATTTTCCGCTTACCTGAATCAAATGCGATTATTAACCGCATGGGCTTTAACAATAAGGGCGTTGATAACCTAGTTAACAATGTTAAAGCAGCGAAATACGACGGTATTCTAGGTATTAATATTGGTAAAAATAAAGATACACCAAACGAACAGGGTAAAGATGATTACATTCACTGTATGCGTAAAGTATTTGAGCATGCATCGTATATCACAGTAAATATTTCTTCACCGAATACCCCAGGTCTTCGTGATTTACAATACGGCGAAGCGCTTGATGACTTATTGCAAAGCTTAAAGAATGAACAACTTGATCTAGTGGCCAAACATAACAAGCAAGTGCCTATGCTAGTTAAGATCGCCCCTGATCTTGATGAAGTACAAATTGGCCAAGTTAGTGAGTCATTGATCAACAATAAGATCGATGGTGTTATTGCTACAAACACCACACTTGAGCGTGCAATGGTACAAGGTCAACAATACGCAAATGAAGCGGGTGGTTTATCAGGCCAGCCTGTGCGTCAGCGTTCAACCCACGTGGTTAGTGAACTTAAGCGTTTAACCGAAGGTAAACTACCTATCATTGGTGTGGGTGGCATCGATGATGCTGATTCGGCAAAAGAGAAATTTGCAGCAGGTGCAGACCTTGTACAAGTTTACACTGGTTTCATTTATAAAGGCCCAGAATTGGTAAAAACGATCCTTAACAGCTTATAAGGATCAGTTATCTAAGCAATTGATCATTAATAAAATGTTCTAAGAAATCATTTTATTAATGGTCTGCTTTAGTTATAATTTATTATTAAGCGCACAGTATTTATTCGTTAGGGAGGAGACATGTTACAAGCATCTAAGCAATGGAAATGGCTTGCTTGTGCAAAAAATAATCGTCTTTTGGTTGACCTAGACCAAGATATGCAACTGTGCACGCCTTACAAACTTCGCCAACTCACCGATGCTGTTTTACAAGAGCCTAACTTTAGCCTTGAAGACGCTGCATTTTATCAGCAAGTTTATCAATACCTCGAAACTTTCTCACTATGGAACCCTGCGGAGCTTTGCCAAATCGCGCTAAATGCTACTGCGGTCAAATTTCATTTAAAGCCAGTACTTGCAAAAAGTTGGTTCTTTCATGAGTATCATGGCAGTCAGCCAAGTGTCGAAGCTGTAGTGAAATTGTGCTCACAGGCACAAGAAGGTGAGTTTTTAATTGTTGACCACTCAAGCGAAGCCTCAGTGTGTATTAACCTAAGCCAACACTTTCAACTAGACGAAAACCTTTCTCTTGAACAGTTTGAGGCTATTAAGGTTTTAAATAACCGTATCCATCCTGTTTATATTCAACAAAAACAGTTTAAATCAGCCTAGGGCGTGTTGACCTTTGTGAATAGAAATTTGTTCACTTTAGGAGCGATTTAATCGCCGCGCGAGATTCGTAACCTAGTGAGCTAAGTAAAAATCCAGCTAATATCCCTGCAAATGTTGGCGTTTTTGTTCGCCAAGCTATGCTATAATCCTGCGCAATTAGCATTTAAGGGTTTTTACTTTGCAATTTATCGCACTTACTTCTATCGGAATAGAAAATTTACTTGTTGATGAGCTTACAGCACTCGGTGCAGAAGTCTCAAAACAAACCGTGGGCTCTGTACGTTTTGAAGCAGATAGCTTATTAGCACAAAAGATTTGTTTATCGAGCCGTTTTGCGACTCGTATCATGATGCTGATAGAAGAAAAAGAAGGCGTAAAAGACAAAGACAGCCTTTATCAATTTGCACGCTTACAGCCTTGGCAGGAGTGGTTTGGTCCTAAACAAACCTTTGCTGTTGATTTTACTGGTACTAATAACGATTTAAAAAATACGCAATTTTCAGGTCTAGTTGTAAAAGATGCGATTGTTGATTACTTCGCGGATTTATTCGAGCAACGTCCTGATGTTGATAAATACAATGCCAATGTACGTGTTGTAGCAAGGTTGAACCGTCAAGGTGTTGCGCTTTATATTGATTATTCTGGCCCGCGTTTATCTGAGCGTGGTTATCGTCAAGATCAAGGCAAAGCGCCGATTAAAGAGCATTTAGCTGCAGCCCTTGTGAAACGAAGTGGTTGGCTTGAAAACGTACAGCAACCTTTATTCGATCCATGTTGTGGCTCTGGTACCATTTTAATTGAAGCTGCAAGCATGGCACGCAATGAAGCGCCGGGCTTATTCCGTGAAGGTTTTGCCTTTGAGCGCCTGCCTAGTTTCCGAATTCAAAAATACAAAGAATTAAAAGCAGAACTAACTGCACAAATTACAGATCCTAAACTTTGGCTTATTGGCCATGATATTGACGCCAGTGTGATTTCGAAAGCTCAAGAAAACGCAGAGCGTGCTGACCTTGGTAATGTGATTAAGTTTAAACAAAGCGATGCCACTAAGTTAACCCCAGTTGCGAAACTACCTGGTGTGGTGATTTCAAACTTACCTTATGGTGAACGTTTAGGCTCAATGGCTGAGCTGGTTAACTTACACCGTAGCTTAGGTGTTGGCTTCAAAAAGCACTTTAATCATTGGAAACTTGCTTTACTTGGCACTGACGAAAGCTTATTTAAGTTATTAAAGTTAGTTAAGTTAAAACGCTATAAGTTTAAAAATGGCCCGTTAGATGTTGTATTAAATCTTTACCAACTTGACGATAAACAAGTAGAACTTAGCAAAGAAGATAAGCCGGCTCTTAATTTTGAAGGTTCAACAGCCTTTGCAAACCGTTTAAAGAAAAATAAGCAAAATTTAAAGAACTGGTTAAAGCAAAATGAAGTAAGCTGCTACCGTGTTTATGATGCGGATATTCCAGAATATAACGTAGCTGTAGATGTATACGATGATTCAGCGGTTATTTTTGAATATGCTGCACCGAAAGAAATCGATGACAATACGGCTCAAAAACGTTTGCAAGATGTGATCAGCTTGACCGCTGAGCAGTTAAATATAGCACCAGAAAATATTGCAGTTAAAGTGCGTAAAAAGCAAAAAGGTGAAGAGCAATATACCAAGGTAGCAAAACAAAATCGTACTCAAGTAGTGGAAGAGTTTGGCGCTAAATTCAAAGTAAACTTATTTGATTATTTAGATACTGGTTTGTTCTTAGATCACCGATTAGCTCGTCGTTATATCCAACAAAACGCACAAGGCAAACGTTTCTTAAACTTGTTTGCTTATACAGGCAGCGCATCTGTGCATGCTGCTGTGGGTGGTGCCAAAGCCATTACCACGGTTGATATGTCAAAAACCTACTTAAAGTGGGCGCAAGAAAACTTTGCTCTGAATGATATCAGTAATACCCGTTATCGTTTTGAGCAAGCAGACTGCTTGAAGTGGCTTGAGTATGCACAAGGCCAATATGATTTAATTTTCTTAGATCCACCGACGTTCTCAAACTCAAAACGTATGAAAGATGCGTTTGATGTACAACGCGACCATATCAAACTACTTACCTGGGTTAAGAAAATTTTAAGCCCTAACGGTACGCTTATATTCTCAAATAATAAGCGTGGCTTTAGCATGGATGAAGTAGGGCTAATGGGTCTGGGTTTAAAAGCAGAAAACATTTCTGACAAGACTTTATCACCAGATTTTAAACGTAATAAGCAAATTCATAATAGCTGGCTTATTACCCATGGCTAACTTTACCCTGTACCACACTGATGGCTGTCATCTGTGTGAAATGGCCGATGAATTATTAATTGCTACAAACGCTTCGTTTGTAGCAAAAGATATTATGGACAGTGAACAGCTGATTGAACTTTACCAAACCAGTATTCCGGTTGTGGAATCTCATCAAGGCAAGAAATTATTTTGGCCTTTTGATGCTGAGCAATTAGCGCAATTTATTGCTGATAATAAAGAATAAGAGTAGTAATCACGATGGATTTAATCAGAATAGCCAAAGCTCAACTCGCTTATGGTACGCATCCGCTACTAGATGATGCCGATGCCGTTATTGAGTCAGGTGAGCGCGTTTGTATCGTTGGTCGAAACGGTGCAGGTAAATCAACACTATTAAAAGTGCTTGATGGCCAAGTGACATTGGATGATGGTGAAATCAACCAATTAGGCGGTATTCGCATTTCACGTTTAGAGCAAGATCCACCAAAAGGGGCGGCAGGCTCAGTATTTGATTATGTCGCGCAGGGCATGCCTGACATTGCTAACTTACTGATAGAATATCACCAAGTTAGTAATCAAATGCAAACAGACTATAACGATAAATTGCTTAACAAATTAGAGCGTTTATCTAATCAATTAGAAACCGTTGATGGCTGGCGTTTTGATACCCGTATTCAGCTCGTTTTATCTCGCTTAGAGCTAGAGCCAGAAGCCAAGCTTGAATCATTATCGGGTGGTTGGCTACGTAAAGTTGCTCTTGCACGAGCCTTGGTTAGTGAACCTGATTTACTGCTACTTGATGAGCCTACCAACCACTTAGATATGAGTAGTGTTATTTGGCTTGAGCAATTTTTAAAAGAGTTTAAAGGCGGCATCGTTTTTATTTCTCACGACCGTGCATTCATTCGAGCAGTTGCAACCCGTATTCTTGATTTAGACCGTGGTAAGCTGGTTTCATACCCTGGCGATTATGCGACATATCTTGAACAAAAAGCGCATGATCTAAAAGTAGAAGAAACACAAAACGCATTATTTGATAAGCGCTTAGCAGAAGAAGAAGCGTGGATCCGCCAAGGTATTAAAGCACGTAGAACGCGTAATGAAGGCCGTGTACGTGCTTTAAAAGAGTTACGTAAAGAGCGTAAGCAGCGTGTTGATCAAGTCGGTAAAACTGATTTCAATATTGAAACAGCGGATCGTTCGGGTAAATTAGTATTCGAAGCGAAAAACATCTGTCATGCATTTAAAGATAAAGTCATCGCAAAAGACTTTTCAACCCTTGTTATGCGTGGCGATCGTGTTGGCCTTGTTGGGCCAAATGGTATTGGTAAAACAACACTGCTTAAAATTTTATTTGGTGACTTAACACCTGATAGCGGCAGTGTTAAGCAAGGTGTTAACTTAGAGTTTGCTTATTTTGACCAGTATCGTCAAAAGCTTGATGAAGAAGCCACAGTACAAGATAACGTAGCTGAAGGTAAGCAAGAAGTGATGATGGGCGGGCGCTCACGTCATGTACTAGGTTACTTACAAGACTTCTTATTTCCACCGGCAAGAGCGCGTACGCCAGTAAAAGCGCTTTCAGGTGGTGAGAAAAACCGCTTATTATTAGCAAAGTTATTTTTAAAGCCATCTAACATTATTGTTCTCGATGAGCCAACCAATGACCTCGATATTGAAACTTTAGAGCTTTTAGAAGAGATCATTAACCAATATCAGGGCACTGTACTGATTGTAAGCCATGACCGTGAATTTATTGATAATACCTGTAATTCTGTATGGGCATTTGAAGGTAACGGCAAGATCACCGACATTGTTGGTGGTTATAGCGACTATGAAGCGTATGCAGCTCATTTAGCTGAGCAAGAAAAACAACAACAGCAACAAATTAAGCAAGAAAAGCCGGCCGTTGTTAGCCAAGATAAAACACCAAAGAAAAGTAATAAACTCTCTTACAAATTAAAACTTGAATTAGAAGAATTACCCAGTAAAGTGGAACAACTTGAAAAAGCGTTAGACGCTCAGCAAGTTGTGGTTAATGACCCTGACTTTTTTAAGCAAGATGCTGCAATTACAACAGAAGCATTGAACCATTTAGCCGAGTTAGAGTCTGAGCTTGAAGTCGCTTTTGAGCGCTGGGAAGAACTCGAAGATTTAAAGAATCAGTAGTAAGGATTAAAATGAAATACAAATTACTCGCTGCCAGTATTTTAGCCACCCTAAGTACCTCAGCGATAAGCGCAACCTATAAATTAGAAGAATTAGGTGGAATTGATGGCGCTAAATTTAACTACGTAACAGATGTTAGTGAAAACGGTCACATCATAGGCTTAGCAAATGGCCTTTACAAATTACCCGTTGATGTCTCTTATATCGATTTTACAGATTCGTCGATCAAAGATTCTTATGATACAGCTAAAAAGCAGTATGAACTAATTGATAAAGAAATTACATTCACGCTTGATGATATTGAGAATAACGATGCGGTAAATACAAATGCCGATGCTCATGCATTTATGGTAAGTTTTTTAACAGGTCGTTCAACTGACTCTGAATATCAAAAATTATCAAGTGCAATTGCAACGCTTTACACACCTGAAGGTGCTTCAGAGCAAGTTTTATTTGATGAACAGTCTCTTGATTTTGACGGCTTAACACGCTCGACTTCTAACTTACTAAATGCTGTAACAGATGACGGTGTAATGGTTGGTTGGGGCAGTGCACCTTACGAAAAAACATCGTTCACTCAAACAGATGAAGATGAAGAAGAAACCCACTTTTTAAGAGACTTCATTAGCCGTGCAATTGTTATTACCGAAGACGGTGTGAAAGTTGAACTTGCACCAGAGTTTGATGATTACGGCGGTATTAGCTCGGCAAATGACATTATCAAAACAGCTAATGGTTACGAAGTTGTAGGTACTGTTTCAACGGATATTGCGGTTGATCCACTGGATGATATTACTGATAACTGTGATGGCGAAGATGAACCAGTTTCAGACTGTGTTGAAGCGTACAACCGTACTTATTCAACGGGTATTTATAATAAACGTGCTGTTAAGTGGACATTAGACACTAATCTAAACATCACCAATACAGAAATGTATGGCTTAGGTTTAACGCCTGAAGATGATGAAGATTTCGCGTTCCGTAGCAATGCAATTGCAATCAACGAAAATGGTTTAGTGGTTGGTACGTCTGATGTGCGTTACAAGAGTAATAGCACACGTATTACTATGCCTGTTATTTTCGAAAATGGTGAAGTAAAAGAATTTATCGACCAAGAGGATGATTGGATTTCGGGTCAGCCTTTAGCGGTTAATAATGATGATGTTATTGTTGGCTATGCGAGCAAGCGTATCGACGGTACAACGCGTACAAAATTTTTCTACTACGATAAAAATAGCGACAGCGTTGTTTTCCCAACTGATTACTTCTCAAGCTCAAGCTCATTAGCTAACGATATCAATGATAATGGTATAGTTGTTGGTGAGGGTGAAACAGATATTTATAATACTTCTACCCGTCGTCGTGAAGGTTTCATGTACACCATTGGTGAAGACTCAGTTGTAAACTTAAACGATTTATTACCTTGTTATGAAGAAGATGGTGAGACTCGCTTTAAATACACGGTTGCTGAAGCGAAATCAATTAACAACAATAATGAAATCTTCGGTGTTGCGACTAAAACTGTTGAAAAGACAGATTCATTCGGTAATGTTGTAGTCGATGTTAATGGCAATATCGAATATGAAAGTGTCGCAGTGGCTGTTAAGTTAACACCAATTGATGGTTCTGTTGAAGAGTGTCCTGCAGAAGAGATTGAACAATACGAGCGTCAATCAGCAAGCTTCCCTTGGTATGCATTATTGCTATTACCATTTGCAGCAGCACGTCGTGTATTTCGTAAGAAGTAATAATTAGAGAGCTTTATGCAAAGCAAATAGCTTTCTTGCAAGAAATAAAAAACCCAGCTTCAAGCTGGGTTTTTTGTCTATACTGAAATCAGTTATTTTTTATGGCGGTGTATCCATGCTTTACGGACTGAGCGTTTCCAAAGCATGTCGGTACCAAAATAACCAATGATTGCCGCAGCTGTTGCACAAATAAATGAGCCAACTAAAAACGCAGGGCCGATAGTTGTAAGGCTATCTATAAACCATTGCCAGCTTGGTTCAAATTGAAAATGCTGTTGTGGTTGAGCAAGGGCAATCGTGCCTACAATATATGAACAATAGAAAATAGGAGGCATGGTTAGTGGGTTAGTGATCCACACTGTTGCAACAGAAATCGGTAAATTTACTCGAAATGGAATAGCCAGGGCGGCTGCAAGAACCATTTGAAAAGGAACAGGGATGAACGCAAAAAATAAACCAACCGCAAATGCACCGCGTGCTGAGCGTCTATTTAAGTGCCATAAATTGGCATCATGCAATAAACGACCAAAAATTCTTAAATACTTGTGTTCTTTTACCTTATTATGATCAGGTAAAAAGCGTTGGATCGTTTTCTTAGCCATTTAAAGCAACCATTTACATCTATTTGGTTATGCAGCGGCTTTGTCATAGGCTGTTTTTTCACCCTATATACATTTGGCACTGCGGCGTTTTATATAATGAGTTTTGCTGTATTGCTAGCAGGTGCCTATTTTAAGCCTTTTTTAACTCTATTGTCAGGGTTTATTTGCGCTATTTTAGTAGTGATTTTTCATTACATCATCTTTTACTCTATCTCTAACTGTCAAATCGATTATCAACAAAGCCGATTAGTTCGATTTGAGGTAGTTGAAACTTACAGTGAACAAAGCCCTTATTACATTAAAGTAAGTCTAAAAAATATTGAATCTTGCCCTACAAGCATGCGACCTGCTCCTAATGCAATGCTAAGCATTACTTCAGATAAACCTGTTACTAGTGGAGATGAATTAAGCGCAGAACTCAAACTTAAACCTTACAGGTCGGTAAAAAATTTCTATAGTTTTGATAGAGAACGGCAAGCATTACTTGAGCGAGTATTTTATAAAGGCCGAAGCGTAGGGGAGATAAGCTATTTAAATCATCATCGATATGACTCCCTTCGAGTGAGCTACCGCACATATATTGAAAAAGTGACGGCAAGCACCCAATTACAATGGCTTTATTATGCGCTTTTAACCGGTGACAAAAGTAAAATAAGCTATGAAGATAGAAAACACTTACGTGAATTAGGGAGGGCGTTCAGAATTCTGTGTCAGCCTAAATTGCTAAATATCTAGCACGCCATCTAACCTACCTTCGAAGTGAATGGCTAATTGCGA
>NZ_LKDX01000049.1:0-27905 GCF_001401795.1 Pseudoalteromonas sp. P1-26
AAAGCTGAAAGCTGAAAGCTGAAAGCTGAAAGCTGAAAGCTGAAAGCTGAAAGCTGAAAGCTGAAAGCTGAAAGCTGAAAGCTGAAAGCCTGTAGTCATCACTGAGTACAGGCTTTTTAATTTCTATAGATACTCTTTACAGTTTACACTGTGGGGTTTTGCCTTTTGCTTTAGCGGCTTGTTGGGCTTTTAATGCATCCGACATGTGCTTTTGAAGCTCTTTGATGCGGTTACCTGGTGCAGGGTGAGTCGACATAAACTCTGGGGTACCGCTACTACCAGCTGCACTCATATTTTGCCAAAGCGACACTGATTGCTCTGGGTTAAACCCTGCTTTTGCCATTAAATCTAAGCCAACAATATCTGCCTCTGATTCATGTGAGCGGCTAAATGGCAAAACAATACCATACTGTGCGCCTAAGCCTAAGGCTTGCATTATTTCGCCGCGATATTGCACATTCCCCATATCAAGTGCTGCACCACCAACTTGCAGACCTGTTTGTAACAATGCATTTTGTGATACACGTTCATTAGAATGCTCAGCAATAACGTGTGCAACCTCGTGACCTAGTACCGTTGCCAGTTGGTCTTGATTTACAGCAACTTTTAATAAACCTGTATGAACGCCAATATAACCCCCCGGTAATGCAAATGCGTTTGCTGAGTCTTCTTCAAACACAACAACTTCCCAAGACTGCTTTGCATACTCATTAGGTAAAACGGCAATAACATCATCGGCAATACATTTCACATAAGCATTGACGCCAGGGTCTGTATTAACAGGCTGTGTTTTTTTCATTTCAGCAAAGCTTGCTTGACCCATTTGGCTCATTTGTTGGTCTGAATAAAGTGCGATTTGTGTACGCCCTGTTGGAGAGGTTTTACAGCCAGCTAAAACAGCGGTGGCTAACACTGCCATGATTAACTTTTTCATACTAGTCCTTCAAATACTTAGTGTAATTGTGGCTAATATAGCAAAGCATTGCTTAATTTTATATGAAAATGAACAATCACCCGCTCAGTTGTTATCATTTAGTTAATTCTTTTACTTAGCAGGCAAACTAAGTTCACCACAGTAACTCACACTGCTACAATAGTGACCTAATGTTTGATGAATGAGTAAACAATGCCTTCCCCTGAGACTTTAAATAAACGCATTTTATTACCTTTACTGGCAAGTATTGTCGCAATTACGCCTTTAGCAATTGATTTATATTTACCGGCGATGTTGGTGATTGCCAACGACTTACAAACTACCATGCCAAATGTGCAAATCTCGCTCAGTATTTATTTGGCGGGTTATGCCCTGGGTATGTTGTTCTTTGGCCCGATAGCCGATGAGCTTGGTAGGCGATTACTCGCTAAGGTGGGTTTAGCGCTATTTGGCATCAGCTCATTAGCACTGGCATTTTGTACCAACATCGAATTATTTTGGTCTTTAAGAGCCGTGCAAGCATTCACTGGCGCTGCTGCAACCGTCGTAGTGCCGGGTATTATTCGCCACATTTACCGAGAAAACACCGCCAAGGGCATGTCTTATGTCTCGATGATTATGATGGTTGCCCCGTTAATTGCCCCTACTCTAGGCTCATTAATCATGGGAATTTCGACATGGCAGGTCATTTTCATCGCATTAGCTGCTTATAGTTTTGCCATTTTAGCTTTGGTGCAAATTCATTTAATCGATATTCCAATCTTTAAGAGTCAGCAACGTGGTTTGGCACTGTTCTTTAATAGTTATAAAACGGTATTTTCTCGTCGTAGTGCCCTTGCCGATATTGCCAGTTCAATGTTTGCCTCATTCGCATTCTTTTGCTTTTTAACATCGGTACCTTATGTATATCTCGATTTCTTCAAAGTAGATGAGCAATTGTTCGGTGTGTTATTCGCCTTTAACGTGCTGGCTTTAATGTTCGGTAACTTTATGAATACACGTTTAGTGCCGCGCTTGGGTTCTCGTAAACTGTTATTTATTGGGCTAGGTATTGGCTTTGTGTCTGGCGGGGCATTGTTGTTATTCAGTGTGATGCATTTATCGCTGTATTTTATCGTTGCCACCATCGCACCACTGATGATGAGCTTGGGTATTGTCGCGAGTAATGCAGACTCATTAATACTGATGCAATTTGAGGAAAAGTCAGGCACTGCAACAGCTGTTATTGGTACCCTGAGATTCGGCAGTGGCGCTTTAGTTGGGCCTATCCTTGCTTTTGTTCACCCACAAAGTGCGATTCCATTTTCTGCTATGATGTTCAGCGCACTGATACTGATCTTACTTGTACAGCTTTGGCATCGAAAACGATACCAATCGACTTAAATATTGAACACAATTGTAATAAAAAAAATGCCTGTAATTAACAGGCATTTTTTATATCTCTTTAAAGCTTATTCAGCTTCTTTCGATACCATAACCATTGCAGGGCGTAATAAACGGCCATTTAATGTATAACCTTTTTGCATTACTGCAAGAACAGTATTTGGCGCTACATCATTGCTTGGCTGAATTGACATTGCTTGATGGAATTCAGGGTTAAATTGTTCACCCTGTGGGTTAACAATTTCAACACCGAATTTTGATACCGCATCATTAAAGCTCTTAACAGTCATTTCGATACCTTCAAGCACAGGCTTAAGCTGCTCATTTTCTTTATCAGAAAACTCAATCGCACGCTCTAGGTTATCGATAACAGGTAGTAATTCGTTAGCAAACTTTTCAAGTGCAAACTTATGCGCTTTTTCTACATCTTGAGCGGCACGACGACGCATGTTCTCAACATCTGCAGCAGCACGAACAACACTGTCTTTTTGATCGTTGATCGTTTGTTTAGCCGCTTCTAATTCGCTGTGTAGTAGTGCGATTTCAGCTTCAGGGCTCATTTCTTCGCCGTCAACTTGTTCAGCCGCTTTTTCTGCAGCTTCTACTTCAGCTTGCATTTGTTCAAATTCTTCGTTTAGTTCAACTTCTTGCTCTGGTGATTTTGTCTGCTCAGACATAGCTTACATGCTCCAATTCTTTACAACTGCGGTAATTATGGGGATTGAATTAAAAGATTCAAGAGGCTGATGAGCCGATTAACTTAAATTCTTGGATGATTGCTTCTATTTGCGCTGATTTTGGACAAATTACACAAAATCGGCTCTGGTATTCATGGTTATTAAAATAAGGAACGCTGATCACCATCAACTCATTACAGTCTGTAAATGGCAACTGTTCTGTGTTTAACACTGATAACCCATTTTTAAATGCGAGTTTATCTTCAACAAAATTTAAAAACGATACACCAATGTTTAAACTGGTTTGGCAATCAACTTGGCGGTAAAGGTAATTTTCACCTACCACAATGCTGTTATCTGAACCGAGTTTTTGACTTAATTGCCGAGTCCATTGTGTTAAAGAGTCATGGCAATTATGTGGTGCAGTGGCTGCCATTGCTTGCATTCGATATAAGCCTTCCATTAAGGTTTGCTGGCTGAATACGGTATTAAGCCAAGTGGCAAACTGGTAACGAACGGCATCAGATGAATCTTCAGGTTTGGTAATGCAAATATTATGGCTTTGCCCTGCTCTATCGATGAGTAGAATAAGCCAATTACTACCATCAAAATCAAGCACCTCTACTCGAAAGACCAGCTGAGAGCTGACTTGAGGTAAGCCTACACAACAACACACCTTATAACGCTGACTCAAGCCATGGGCGAGCTCAACTAATTGTGCTTGCTCGGGCTGCCAATATGTTGCAATTTCAGGCAGAGCAAAAAACTCAGTAAGCCAATAATCAAACCCGGCATTGGTAGGTACGCGGCCAGCAGAAGTATGTGGCGAATAGAGTAAGCCCACTTTTTCTAGCCGAGCCATTGCATTGCGCACAGTAGCTGAACATACCGCCATGCCTTTTTGCTTGGCAATACGGGTAGAGGCAACAGGCTGACCTTCACCGTTACAGTAAAGGCTCATTACAGCTGAAAAAATTTGTTGGTCACGCGGATTTAATTTCATAATTTATACATCTTGGTACTTGCCAGTGGATATTTGGGCGCAGCAAGTTTATTTCAAGTTATTTTCAAAGCATTAGTTTTTAATGTAATCTAGCGATATGAAAGTTTAAGTGCAAATAACATGGATTCACCGTTTAAAACCATAGGTTTAATTGGCAAACCTAATCACAGCGGAGCAGCTGCCACACTTGCTCGCCTGCACACATTTTTGCGAGCCTTGGGTTTTGAAGTGCTAGTAGAACAGCGCACCGGCCGCCAACTTGAAGACCTTCCTCGAGAAAACCTTGTTAAATTGGTAGATTTAGGTGAACGTGCAGACTTAGCCATAGTCGTCGGCGGTGATGGCAATATGCTTGGCGCAGCTCGAGTTTTAGCGCGTTTTGATGTTGCCGTAATTGGTGTAAACCGTGGTAATTTAGGCTTTTTAACTGATTTAAACCCAGAAGGTTTCGAAGCCAGCCTTGAACAAGTATTAAGTGGCCAGTTCCTCGAAGAAAAACGCTTCTTGCTTGAAGTTGAAGTATATCGCCATGCCGAACTCAAAAGTGCTAACTTGGCAGTGAATGAAGCAGTACTTCATGCCGATAAAGTTGCTCATATGATTGAGTTTGAGGCCTTTATTAACAACGATTTTGTATTCTCGCAACGCTCAGACGGTTTAATTGTTTCAACACCTACAGGCTCAACTGCTTATTCATTATCTGGTGGCGGGCCGATTTTGACGCCAGAGCTTAATGCGATTTCACTTGTGCCTATGTTCCCGCACACATTATCAAGCCGCCCTCTTGTGGTTGATGCTGATAACGAAGTGCGTTTAAAGCTCAGTCTTGAAAATACTGATAGCTTGCAAGTCAGTTGTGACAGCCATGTGGTTTTAGCTGTATTACCTGGCGATGAAGTGGTGATAAAAAAAGCAGATAAGCGTCTGCGCTTGATCCACCCTAAAGAATACTCTTACTACAATGTATTAAGAAAAAAATTAAACTGGGGAAGCCGTTTATTTTAAGCGGCTTTTTTATCTCAATTGATTGCCAAGGCACATTGAATAGCGCAAAATAATCAAACTTAATGCTGTACTTTTTTAAGGATTCTAAGGCGAAATGAGCTATATCGTTTTTCTTGCTCTGTTATTACTGATCACCTTGCTAGGTTGTTACTGGATGGTTGAGAGCAACCGTCGCAAGGCTATTGAAGCTGAAAAAAAACGTTTTAATCAACGAGTAAAAGAAATCAATAATGATTTTAAAGATAAGTTAATTGATTTCAGCGAGAGTAAAATTATTCGTCCGAAGAACATCTCGCGTTTGAGCATGATCACTAGCAATTACTTTGTTGTACAAGCCCATAACGAAGAAAACCTCACATATCTTGAATACGTTAGTGATTTACTGCTCAACACAATAATTATGGAAGCCAGTAAAGCACAAAACCCAGAACAGATTGATCAGCTTGCAGACAGATTACAGTATTTCATGGCTGAATTACCTTATAATGGTATTGAATATAACAAAGCGTTTTACCAAGAGTCCCTTCCATCACTGATTGAAGTAATTAAATATCAGCCCCCCGCCGATTTACAAGACGATCAGCCGCCAGCCCAGAGCACACAAGCGTCAGACGATTCCACACCAGAAAATCAATTGTCAGAATTAAGCAAAGCTTAAAAATTTAATTTGCAAAACCCGAAAACACTGTATAAATTAACAGTTAATTAGCTGGATGGATAAACAGTATGTTAATCGGGTTAGAAATTAAAAACTTTGCCATTGTAAGTAATTTAAGTACTGAGTGGCACAATGGTATGACAGCCATTACAGGTGAAACAGGTGCGGGGAAATCAATTGCAATTGATGCCCTCTCATTATGTTTAGGTGAACGCGCTGATGCTGGTGCCGTTCGCCCTGGTACTGATCGTGCAGAAATATGCGCACAATTTGATATTAGCCAACTCCCTCTTGCCCAACACTTTTTAGAGCAACATTTACTCTCAAACAACGAAGGCGAATGTTTACTACGCCGTGTTATTTGCAAAAATGGCCGTAGCAAAAGCTATATTAATGGCAGCTCAGTTACCGCTGCACAGTTAAAAGAGTTGGGTCAGTACTTAATTTCTATTCACGGCCAACATGCCCATCAACATTTATTAAAAGCTGAACACCAGCTACATCTGCTTGATGCCTATGCCGGCCACAATCAGTTATTAGCTGATGTTAAAGAACGCTTTAAAGCCTACCAAGCCTTACTCAAAGAATTTAACCAGCTTGAACAACAACAGCAGCAACAGGCCGCTCAAAAGCAATTACTTGAGTATCAAGTAGCCGAACTTGATGAATTTGCTCTGCAACCGGGTGAATTTGAAGAGATTGAAGCTGAGCATCATAAACTAAGCCATAGCCAGACTATTTTAGAGTCATGCCAACGTGAGCTACAACACTTATACGAAAGTGATGAGCAAAGTGCGTGTTCATTATTGCAACATAGTGCTCAACAATTTGCAGAACTAGCAAGCTACGATGAGAGCTTATCTAGCATAGCATCACTACTGAGTGAAGCTGCCGTTCAAGTTGAAGAAGCAAGCCGCGAGATACGCAGCTATGTTGATGTTACCGACTTAGACCCAGCACGCTTAGACGAAGTTGAAACTCGTTTAACAGGTGCTATGGATCTTGCCCGTAAACATCACATAAAGCCAGAAGAGCTTGTTGAGTTTCACCAGTCAATCTCTGAAGAATTAGCATCAATTAGTTATAACAGCGACCGCCTTGTGGCACTTGAAAGCGAAATCAGCGATGCCCTTGAGCAATACAAACAAGCAGCTCAACTATTAAGTGAAAGCCGCCATAGTTATGCTGATACGCTTAATCAGTTAATTAGTGATAGCATGGCGAATTTATCGATGGAAAACGGCAAGTTTGCTATTGATATTCAACAAGCTAGCGATAAAGCACCAAGTGCAATGGGTTTTGATACTGTGTCGTTTTTAGTATCGACCAACCCAGGTCAACCGCTACAAGCACTGTCTAAAGTGGCCTCTGGTGGTGAGTTATCGCGCATTAGTTTAGCTATTCAGGTCATTATTGCTCAGCGAGTTACTACCCCGACCCTCATTTTCGATGAAGTTGATGTGGGTATTTCAGGCCCTACAGCTTCTGCAGTCGGCAAGCTATTACGCCAATTAGGTAAATCAACCCAAGTTATTTGTGTAACTCACTTGCCACAGGTTGCAAGTTCTGGACATCAGCAATTTTTTGTAGCCAAAGAAATTGCAAACGGCGAAACCTTTACGCAAATGAATAAACTTTCAAAAGATGGCCGTATCGATGAAATTGCCCGACTACTCGCTGGTGACAACATCAGTAAAATGGCAAGAGCGAATGCCAAAGAGCTTATTAGCGCACATGCATAAGTTAATAGTTAATACTGTTGAGAGTTTAAGTTGGTTAGAGTTTAGAAATGAATATTAAAAATATGGGTACCGCTTTAGTGCTTGGCTTGATTGCACTGAGTTCAAGCCATTCACAGGGTTCAACAGCTGATTCAGCTTATCAAGGTGCGCAATTAATCGTTATTTTATTTGAATGTATTTTAATTGCCCTCCCGACTACCGCATTTTTGTTGGTTATTTGGAGTCGTTGGAAGCATTTACGTTTTAAGCAGTTACTACAAACTGTGTTAAATTCATCGTTAGTTTTCATGCTTATTAGCCTAGTAACAATCAATCAATTAACACAGAGTATGTCGTCTTGGTTGATTGCTTTAGCAGTCAGCCATACATTGCTGGTTGGTATTAGTTATTTACTAGTTAAGCAACACACTAATAGAGTGAAAAGTACCCTCACAGGCTGTTGGTAAATAAAATCATCGTTAAATATACAAAATCGCGAAGCAAAAATGCTTCGCGATTCTTTAAGTACACATGACTTAGTTAGCTTACTCAATTTCGCTGGCGAAATTAATCAAGTTCATAAATAAACGGTCTGTCATACTTGAAACACCTGTACCCTCAGTATAGTTACCAACTTTACCTTGATTGGTAAGCATCCCACTATCTGATAAAAGAATGTCACCCGTTTCTGAATCAAGCACTATCGTTGGTAAGCCATCTTGGTTTACAGCTAACACTTGCGTACCCACTGGCATTTCAGAGAAGTATCCTTTAGCACCACCTGCTTGATAGAAACTAGTTACACCACCAAATGGACCAGCAAAAATAGCCTGTTGAGCTTGAGTACCTACACCTTCAGGATTTTGTGTATTTGGACCATCAACATAACCAACACGAGTAACCGTGTAGCCCCATTTCGCATACACTTTTTCATTTGGCATATCAGAATCGGCTGCAATAATAGTGACATTGCCTGATTTTTTTGACCAGTTATAAAGCTCTAGGATTTCAGCATCTGTGAAATCTGTATCATAGAAACTACCCATATAAAAGATATCTGTCTCATAACTATCGATAGCAGCTTCAGTGATAGAGTTTGCTGCAGCAAAATCATGATTTATTGAAACTGTTTTATTAACAATTCCACCTTCGCCAAAATTTGTAGAGCTCATAAGTTTTGCAATAGGCTCATAAAATAACTTCCCATTCAAAGTATAGTTTTGCCAAGTTGCTTTTCGCTCTTTATCGATACTCGTGATAACAAACGACTCCGCACCAGTGCTACAGGTTGGCTGAGCATAGCACGCAACCGGTTTTAATGTATTAAGTGCCAAATCGTTAATACGCATAGGGTAAGTACCCATTGCACATGTTTTCCCCGTTTCAATCGACGCTTTATACAGCTTAGTTACATTGTGATTACCTTGGTCATTTATTACTTCACGAGAAATAAGCAGCTCACCATTTTGATCAAGTGCAGCACCTGTTACCGTTGTTAAACCATGTTCAGACTTTTTCGATAACTCAAGTGTAGAAAGATCCAAAGAGAAAATGCTGGTTGCAGAAATCAAATAGACTTCACCAT
Source organism: Pseudoalteromonas sp. P1-26 (assembly GCF_001401795.1). Lineage (NCBI taxonomy): Bacteria > Pseudomonadati > Pseudomonadota > Gammaproteobacteria > Alteromonadales > Pseudoalteromonadaceae > Pseudoalteromonas > Pseudoalteromonas sp. P1-26. The sequence goes on from NZ_LKDX01000049.1 coordinate 8,967, forward strand.
TTTTAACAACCATATCACCACGGAAAATATCTAAGCTATTACCATAGCCAGTCATATTACCTACAAACTGTGTCTCGCCAGAATCTGGATAAATAATATAAAACTTACTGCCTTTAGAGCCGTAGATAACATCACGGTTTGGATCATACGCTAAACGAGTCATTGGACTTGTTCTAGCAACTTCTGTGTGCTTATTTGTTTCCATATCAACATAGGCTAATTTTGTGTATTTATACTTTTCGCCTTTGATTGGTAAGTCTTTTAATTCATCATCTGATAAATTCAATGAGCTTGGGTCTAACTTATATGTTAAAGCGCGTGGCGCCGAAACATAATATAAACGATTACGAGTACTATCGAACGCCATTGCAGCTGAAGAAAACTTCGCTTTAGAATGGATAGCTGCTGTTTGCGCTTGTTCATCAAGCGAAAAAACAACGCCTAAATGACCTCGACCAGAGTTAATACCATACAACTCGCCTGTGCAGCTATTTGCCGAAGCATCAGCAGTTACGGCTCCGCATACCATCAATACAGATAGAATAGATTTTTTCATTGTGTTTTCACCTGAAGAATTAACCAAAACTTTATTATTAGCAAAAATGATAAATAAATTATTTATCATTAACCTAATTATGTATAAATTATGTCCAAGCTAATTCTAGGCTTCAGTCGATTGAATACAATCAGAAATTTTTGATAATGGTATGAAAAGGCTAAAAACAATAAAATATAGGCCTTTAATACATAAAGGATACAACTTTTCTATTAAGCAGCTGTTAACTCACTTTAAAAGCAGTGATTACGTACTCCATAATTTGCACACAATTGCTGGTTAGTATAAGAACACATTAAGCTTATTCTAACCACAAATGAAATACTCTTTACTTATCGCTACGTGTTTACTGTCTTTTTCGTGTGTAGCAACCTCACTGCCCAGCTCTCTATTAAATCAAGTCACTGACCTTGAGAACCAAGGCAGGCTCAGTGAAGCACTCACTATTCTTGAGCAATACAAAGATAATAATACCGCTACATCGACCACCGAAATTGCTATGGCACAAGCGCCTCTTTTACGTAAACAAGGTCATTATAACGAGGCGATAGAACTGCTAACGCCATTACAAAAGCTTGCTAGCTTGAGTAAAAAAGACCAATACCACATTCAAAAAGAGCTAGGGATCAACTACCGTCGCCAAGTAAAAACAATAGAAGCAAAAAATCATTATATGGCAGCCTTAGCACTTGCAAATGAGCTTGAAGACAAAAACCTACAAGCACAAAGCCATAGCAATTTGGGTTCACTATACGACACGCTTAATGATCTTGAACAATCAATGCATCATCAAGTAAAAGCACAAGCGTTATTGGAAAACAGCGATAATTATGAACTAGTTGCCACTAATTTTTATAACTTAGCAAACCTTGCTCACAGGCTTGATGACCTCTCGCAATCTGAGTACTTCTATAAAAAAGCACTCGAGTTTGATATTAAAACCAAAAACCAAATGAATATTGCAGATACCAGCTTACAGCTAGCCAAGCTGGTGTATAAACGAGGCGATTTAGAGCAGGCTCTTCCCTTATTAAATACCGCCTATACACGATTAGCCGACGTCAATGCCTATGAGAATATGGCGACGGCGAAGCATACGTTGATGCAATTGTATTTGAAAATAGGCAACCAGCATATGGCATTGAGTAGTGCTGAGTCTGGGCTTAACGCAGCGCTTAAATCTGGCTCGGCTTTAAGTAAAATTTACTCTTACTTTAACTTAGTTGAATTACATTTAGCACTTAAAAACTCTGAGCTAATTGGTCTCTATTTAAGTCGAACAAAAGAGTTGTTAACTGATATTGATAACCGCTTATTGAATCAAAAACAGCACGGCTATACCGCAATTTATGCTGAACTTATCGGTGATTACAAGCTAGCTGCTGAGCAGCTAAAGCTTGAAAGTAAACTGGCCGCGTCTTTATTTGAAGAGCATTTAAATAAAGCCGTGGAAAAGAATAAAAAGCAATTAACAGCAATCGAGCAACAGCAACGTATTGATGATGAAATTCAAAAAAACAAACTCGCAACTGCACAAATGAATAACCAGCGACTAGAAAAACAAATTTGGTTGTTATCTGCTGGTATTGTTTTGTTGTTTAGTACCCTTGCGTTAGTACTCTATTACTTCAAGCATCGAAAAGCGTTATTTAAAGCCAAGCTTTATCAATATAACTTAATTGAAAAAGACAAAATGCTTGCTGATATCTCTCATGAATTACGCACTCCACTGAGTGTATTGAAACTGCATATAGAAGCGCTTGAGCTCGATATTCAAGAAAACCGCGATCTCGCCTACAGCAAAATTAATGGCAAGATAGCGCAACTTAATAACTTAATTTCAGATGTATATCAGTTATCTCAAGCTGAAAACAAAACCCTGACATTGAACCTTCACCAATATAATGCCGCGCAAATTTTTGCTGAATACGAGCAAGACATGCGCCGTTATGTTTGCAGTCATCAGCTCACATTTTTTGCTGACATTGTTATTGCTGATGATGTTGAAATCACGGTAGATAAACAAAAGCTCGACCAAATCCTCAACAATATTTTTACTAATGCGTGTCTATACACAGACACCCCAGGCCATGTCCGACTTAAAGTTCGGGCCAACAAGCAAGAGCTGTTTATTCAAGTCGATGATACTTCTCCGGGTGTCGGTAAAGCTCATATAGGTAAACTTTTTGACCGTTTATATCGTGTTGAAGAGTCTCGTAGCCGCGCATCGGGGGGTTCTGGTTTAGGACTGTCAATTTGCCAGAGTTTTGTCGAATTGATGTCAGGTACTATTAACGCATTACCAGGTAAGTCAGGTGGCTTATGTATCAGAGTATTACTGCCTTTAGGGAATAAATAAGCCTCTCCATTTTTCCACCACATTTTATTGCTTAAATAGCACTATAAACTACTGTGGAATGGAACCATGTCAGAGTCATTAAAGCACGCTCAATGGGCAAAATCTGTTGAGCGTAAACACCGCCAAAGCAAAGTTAAAAAAACCAAAAAGTCGCCACTGCCAATTTACGCGGCCCTTGCCAGCATAATGTTAAGTGCAGGACTCTATTATGCAAGCTACGAAAAGCCAATAGAGTACCCTCCACTATCTGAAGCAGCTAAACAACGTATCTCCCAGTTCTTTGCAAAGCAATTCTTAATGGGCCAGTGGCGCTTAAATCAAATAAAGTACTCAACTAATGCGATTCAGGTCTATGTACAAACACCTACCGCGATAGCCCTTGAAGGTGAGGCGTTAAGTCAATATTTACATTATGCGTTGTGCCCTAGTCCTAGCAAACGCATTTGGCAAGATATTCAAGCAAGAGAATTATCAGTGTATGTGTTCAGCCATTCTATTCGAAAAGGTGAACGTACTTTGTGTAACTGATATGAAAGCGATGAACGCCAAATCAATTGATTTGACGTTCATCATAGCGATAGCCTGCACCGTAAACGGAAGCGACTATCTTAGGAGAGAACTGTAAATTCTTTAGTTTTTTGCGAATATTTTTGATATGACTGTCGATTACGCGGTCGGTAATATCAAAGTTATTGGGTTGGATATGATCAAGTATCTGCTGTCTTGAAAAAACGCGCTTAGGGGCTTTATACAAAAGCTTAAATACGTCAAATTCCACTTTAGTTAAACCCAAAGACACGCCTTTAATCTCAACTTCAAGCGCATCTTCGTTTAAACAAATAGTAGCTGGCGTTTCAACAGTTTCATTGCTATTAGATACCGGCGCGCAGCGCCTTAAAATAGCTTTAACACGCATCACCAGCTCTGCACCGCTAAAAGGTTTACAGACATAGTCATCAGCACCATGTTCTAACCCTTTTAACCTATCAGCCTCTTCGACTTTAGCGGTTACCATAATAATAGGCACCATAGAAAAAGCGCGGATCTGCTTCATGCACTCCACGCCATCTAAATTGGGTAACATTACATCTAGAATTATTGCATCAGGATTATTTTCTTTAACCCACGACACCACAGCACTGCCATCAGTGATGTGGTGAGTAGTAAAGCCAGATGCATTGAAGAACAACAGCACTTGTTCTGCAATATCTAAGTCGTCTTCAACGACTAATATCTGCGGCATTTTTATTTCCGTTTTATATTTTTTTTATTGTTTTTAGTTGTTGCTTCACCATCGCTTTAAGGGCGTCTGATAAGGTCTCATCTAGTAAAACCATAGTCAGAATATCGTGCAGGTCTTCACTATTCATGACCTCATTGAGTAAATCATTTTCAGATTTTGAACTTGGCTGAAAAAAGCTTAACTGCTCGTTATTTGTGTGTTCGCAAAACATTTTCTTTTTATCCATGTTGTTAGCATCAAATATTCAGATGGGCTTCTGCCTCTGATAAACATTAAAACGCAACAATATGGAGCAAATATGGAGCTAGTACGAAATAATGAATTTTTTCTATTTAACTGTAAAATTCATTCGTAGATTGTAGGTAATAAGCGTTATTTTTTCATTATTTTTCTGAATCTTGATTTGATTATCAAAACAGCTAATACCATTTCGCTTAATTAAGTGATCTATTTTGAGGCAATAAAACCTCGTTGATAGCAAGGCAAAAATTTCGTTATTTAGTTGTTCTAAATCAGATATTTTTAACGCAGATAGCGACAGGTTTAATCCCTCTAAATGATTAAGTATTATTGCGGATTGGTATAAAACTAGGCAATAAAAAAGCAAGCTAGGCAGCTTGCTTTTAAAAATGTTGAATGGAGCTTTAGAATTAAACGTCTAAGTAATCCATAATCCCTTCAGCGGCATTTCGGCCTTCGAAAATAGCCGTTACCACTAAATCTGAGCCGCGGACAATATCGCCACCAGCAAAGATTTTCGGGTTAGTTGTTTGGTGAGTAAACTCACCTTTTTCTGGTGCATTGATACCACCCCAATGATTGATTTCAACACCGTACGGTTCTAACCAATCCATTTTATGAGGTTTAAAACCAAACGCCATGAGCACTTTGGTTGCTTCAATAACATGCTCAGAATCAGCTACTTCTTCAGCACGACGACGACCATTTTCGTCCGGCTCACCAAGTTGCGTTTTCACCATCTTAACGCCAGCAACTTTCCCTTGCTCATCAACCACAATGCCTTTAGGTTGAACGTTAAAGGTAAATTCTACGCCCTCTTCACGGGCATTTTTAACTTCACGTTTTGAGCCTGGCATGTTTTCTTCGTCACGACGATAAGCACAGGTTACTTTTGCAGCACCTTGTCGAATAGAGGTTCTCACACAGTCCATTGCTGTATCACCACCGCCTAACACGACGACTTTTTCGTTCGCCATATCGATATAAGTTTGCTTATCTTCTGCATAGCCCATAACTCGGTTTGTGTTACCAATTAAGAACGGCAGTGCATCAAACACACCATCAGCATCTTCGTTTTCAAGGCCTGCACGCATACTTTGATAGGTACCAACACCTAAGAATACGGCATCATATTCTGCTAAGATTTCATCAAGCGTAATATCAACGCCAACTTCAGTGTTTAGCTGAAACTCGACACCCATTTCAGTGAAAATTTCACGACGCTTTTGCATTACTTCTTTTTCAAGTTTGAATGAAGGAATACCAAACGTAAGAAGACCACCGATTTCTGGGTGACGGTCAAACACCACAGGCTTAACACCGTTACGTACTAAAATATCCGCACAACCTAAACCAGCTGGGCCTGCACCAATGATAGCCACTTTTTTGTCAGACCAAACCACATACGACATATCTGGTTTCCAGCCCATTTTAAATGCCGTATCAGTGATGTACTTTTCGATATTACCGATAGTGACAGCACCAAACTCTTCTTCAAGTGTGCACGAGCCTTCACACAAGCGATCTTGTGGACAAACTCGTCCACACACCTCTGGTAAGCTGTTTGTACGGTGAGACAGCTCTGCCGCTTCTAAAATACGGCCAGTACGAATGAGCTTTAACCATTGTGGAATATAGTTATGTACTGGGCATTTCCATTCACAGTACGGGTTACCACAATCTAAACAGCGATCCGCCTGTGAGTTAACTTGTGTCTCAGAAAACGGCTCGTAGATTTCTACGAAAGATTGTTTACGTGCTGAAATTGGCTTTTTACGCGGATCTACACGTTGTACATCGATAAACTGGTATACATTTTCGCTCATACTACCCCCTTACTGAGCCTGAACACGAAGCTCTGCGCTGCTGCGCGCTCGGTGTCCGAGTAAACTTTTTACATCACTAGATTTTGGCTTAACTAATTTAAACATTGGCATGTATAAATCGAAGTTAGCTAAAATCTGCTCAGCGCGGTTTGAGCCTGTAAGCTCTAAATGCTCAGCAATGAGACCGCGTAAATGTTCTTGGTGTGACGCCAACCCTTCAAGCGTAACAATTTCAACAAGCTCAGGGTTAATGCGTTTTTCAAAGTCATTGCCTTCATCAAGAATATAAGCAAAACCACCTGTCATACCTGCACCAAAGTTGATACCCACTTTGCCAAGTACGCAAACCACACCACCTGTCATGTATTCACAGCCGTTGTCACCAACACCTTCTACAACCGCTTGCACGCCTGAGTTACGCACTGCAAAACGCTCACCAGCGCAGCCTGCAGCAAATAATTTACCGCCCGTTGCACCATATAAACAGGTATTACCGGCAATGGTTGCTTTGTGGCTTTCAAAAGATGAACCCAGCGGTGGGCGAATTACTAGCTTACCGCCAGCCATGCCTTTACCAACATAGTCATTGGCATCACCAACGAGTGTCATTTCAAGGCCGCCAGCGTTCCATACACCAAAGGATTGTCCCGCTGTACCATGAAGCTCAATAGAGACAGGATCAGCAGCCATACCTTGGTTACCATGTTTAGAAGCGATATAGCCAGACAACATAGCGCCCACTGAGCGATCAGTATTGCAAATACGGTTAACCAGTGAGATACCCGACTTTTCGTCAATTGCTTGCTTGGCTTTTTCAAGCAAGGTTTCATTTAGCTGACCTAAGTAGTGTGAGCTATTTGGCGCACTACAATACAAGGTTTCACCCGTAGGGTTGTTAGGCACAGCAATCACAGACGACAGATCTACTTTCTTTTGTTTCTCTGTGTTGCCTTCAATTGCTTCAAGTAAGTCCAAACGACCAATTAAATCAGTTAAACGAGTTACACCTAAGCTTGCCATAATTTGGCGCGCTTCTTCGGCTATAAACTTGAAGTAGTTCATCGCCATTTCTGGCAGGCCATGATAATGCTTTTGGCGCAGCGTATCGTCTTGCGTTGCAACACCGGTCGCACAGTTATTTAAGTGACAAATACGTAAGTATTTACAACCTAGTGCCACCATAGGGCCCGTACCAAAGCCAAAGCTTTCAGCACCTAAAATAGCCGCCTTAATAATATCTAGACCCGTTTTCAGACCACCATCTGTTTGTAGGCGAATACGGTGACGTAAACCATTTTCTACCAACGCTTGCTGGGTTTCAGCAAGACCAAGCTCCCAAGGGCTACCTGCATACTTAACAGAAGTAAGCGGGCTTGCACCTGTACCACCGTCATAACCAGCAATGGTAATTAAATCTGCATAGGCTTTAGCTACGCCTGTTGCGATAGTACCTACACCCGGCTCAGAAACGAGTTTCACCGAAATTAGTGCATCTGGGTTTACTTGTTTTAAATCGAAAATAAGCTGGGCTAAATCTTCAATCGAGTAAATATCGTGATGCGGCGGAGGCGAAATCAAGGTCACACCTGGCACTGAATAACGTAATTTTGCAATATACGGCGTTACTTTTTCACCCGGTAATTGACCACCCTCACCTGGTTTTGCACCTTGCGCCACTTTAATCTGAATGACATCAGCGCTGCGTAAGTAATGTGGTGTAACACCAAAACGGCCCGAAGCAACTTGCTTAATACGTGAGTTTTTCTCTGTACCGTAGCGAAGCTTGTCTTCACCACCTTCACCTGAGTTTGAACAACCACCTAAGCGGTTCATTGCAATCGCGAGTGCTTCATGCGCTTCTGGCGATAATGCACCAATACTCATTGCGGCTGAGTCAAAACGTTTGTACAGCTCAGTTGCAGGCTCTACGTCGTCAACACTCACACCCGTATCAGGAATTTTAACCGCCAGCATGTCACGTAAATTGGTGATCGGGCGGTTATTTACTAAATCAGCATATGCCAAGTAGTCTTTATAATCCCCAGAGCGCACTGCTTTTTGTAGTGTTTGAATTACATCTGGGTTATAAGCATGGTACTCACCACCGTGAACATATTTTAGTAAGCCACCATGACTTAATAACTTACGTTTACTAAATGCCAGCTTATGAAGTTTACGTTGGTCATCATCAAAATCAGTGAAACACGCCCCTTTAATACGACTAGCTACACCGTTAAAACAGGTTTCTACAACCGCATCTGATAATCCAACTGCCTCAAATAACATTGAGCAGCGGTACGAAGCGACAGTACTGATACCCATTTTTGACATAATTTTATACAGACCCTTATTAATCGCATTACGATAAGCAAGCGTTACTTCGCAATAGCTCTTGTTCAGGGTCTTTTTGTCGCTCATTGCAACTAATGATTCATAAGCAAGGTACGGATAAATTGCCGTTGCACCAAAACCAAGTAATACCGCAAATTGATGCGCATCACGGACACTGCCCGATTCGATGATGATATTAGATTCACAACGTAAGTTATTATCGACTAAACGCTTTTGAATTGAACCAACCGCCATCGCCGCAGGAATCGGCAAATGAGTTTCGCTAAAGTTACGGTCACTTAAAATAAGCATGACACAGCCTGACGCTGCTTTTTCTTGTGCTTCATCACAAATACGTGTGATTGCGTTTTCTAAGCCTTCTTCCAACGTGTAAGTGATATCAATTTTACAGTAGCTGTAATGCTCATCGTCAGCATTGATCAGCTGTTGCATATCAGCGTACATCAAAATCGGCGTCTCAAACTGTAAACGCTTAGCGTGGCCGGTTGTTTCGTTAAATACGTTTTGCTCACTACCAATACAAGTTGCCAGTGACATAACGTGATTTTCACGAAGTGGGTCAATCGGTGGATTAGTTACTTGCGCAAATTTTTGTCGGAAGTAATCGAACAGTGAACGATGACCTTCTGACAGTACCGCAAATGGTGTGTCATCACCCATTGAACCCGTTGCTTCTTGACCATTTTCACCCATTACACGAATAACGCTATCAAGCTCTTCGTTGGTGTAGCCAAACATTTTTTGATACTTAAGCAGTGTTTCGTCATCAAATGAACGGTTACCCGCATCTTTTTCAGATAACTGTTCAAATGGCGTTAAACGCTTAACGTTAGCTTCAAGCCATGCTTTATATGGATGGCGTGACTTAAGATCTTGGTCAATCTCATCTGAATGCCAAATTTTACCTTGATGAGTATCAATAACTAATAACTCACCAGGGCCAACACGGCCTTTCTCAACCACTTCGTCTGGCGCGTAGTCCCAAATACCTACTTCTGAGGCAAGGGTAATAAAACCATCTTGAGTGATGACATAGCGCGCAGGGCGTAAACCGTTACGGTCAAGGTTACAAGCGGCAAAACGACCGTCAGACATTACAATACCAGCGGGGCCATCCCATGGTTCCATATGCATTGAGTTAAAGTCGTAGAATGCACGTAGGTCATCATCCATAGCACGGTTTTTTTGCCAAGCTGGCGGCACAAGCATACGCATTGCACGGAATAAATCCATGCCACCGGCTAAGAACAACTCAAGCATATTATCTAAGCTAGAAGAGTCTGAGCCGCTTTCGTTAACGAATGGTGCTGCTGATTGCAAATCAGGAATAAGTGGTGAGGCAAACTTATACGCACGGGCACGAGCCCATTGGCGGTTACCTTGAATCGTATTAATTTCACCATTATGCGCTAAATAGCGGAATGGTTGCGCCAGTGGCCAACGAGGTTGTGTATTAGTAGAGAAACGTTGGTGAAATACACAAATCGCACTGGTCATGCGAATGTCAGCTAGGTCTAAATAAAAGTTAGGTAAGTCTACAGGCATCATTAAGCCTTTATAGACAGTAACTAAACCAGATAAGCTGGCAATATAAAAATGTTCATCATTTACGAGGCGCTTTTCAGCACGACGACGCGCTACATATAAACGACGTTCTAAATCTTTTGGACGCCAGCCTTCTGGTGCGCTTACAAAAATTTGTTCAAAGCCGGGTAGTTGTTTTTTTGCAATTGGCCCTAAACATGATGCATCGGTAGGTACTACACGCCAGCCTTGAATGCTCAAGGTTTCTTTTTCGAGTTCTTCACTCAACACATCTTTAGCTGTTTGCGCAAGTACAGGATCAGCATTTAAAAATACCATGCCAACGGCGTAGTTCTTTCCTAGATGCCAATCATGTTCGCTGGCAATAGCACGAAAGAAGCTATCAGGTTTTTGCATTAATAAACCACAGCCATCACCTGTTTTACCATCAGCAGAAATACCACCACGGTGTTCCATGCGATCTAAGCCAGTGATTGCTGTTCGAATCAAGCGGTGACTCGCCTGACCATTGACCTGGGCTATTAAGCCAAAGCCACAATTATCTTTTTCTAATTTTGAGTCGTATAACATAGACCCCTCCCCTTGCTACAACGACTAGCGGTTCAGTCTTTTGTGACAGTGCTAGCAGACGAACAAAACTATCGCCAAATACCTCATGAGTCAATAGAGTTTTGAATACATATTCATATTCATGAATATTTCTCACTTAAAGCACTTTTTAAATTCTATGCTATTTTTTTACATTTAGTCGCATTTTACCCGTTATTTTTTTATGACACTGGTGTCAAATTTAACAACTTGTAAAAAAACAATCTAAAAACCCGCCGCTTTACGTTAACGTAAACTGCGCTTTATTTTGAATAATTATTCACATTATGAATATCAATGCAGTTTTTTACGGGGTGTCGCCTAGCCTAACTGCATCATTATTTACTCTTGGCTTTAGCATAGTTACAAACTATGTATCTGAGCAGACTACCTTAGTCGCAATGACCGAGTTTCTTTACCCTTGCGTCAACAATAAGCAATCTAAAAGTGTCCGCTGCGGACACTTTTTCTGTCCGCGGACAGACATCAATCCATTCTTCAAAAATAAAATCATTAAAAATCAATATATTAAAAATTGGCATGCTACTGGTATAGATAAGACATCAGCGAAATTGAGGATTTCAAAATGTTCACTATCAGTTTGTTTATGGCTTCTCCACTTACCATGCTTGCCGTTGGCTTCATGATTGTGTGTTTTGAGAATCGTAAGGAGTTATGATGATTAAGGATACCAGTGCCCAAGATATTACCGTGGCTAAGAAAAACACCATTAAAAAGCCACTTATAATAGCTGCAGGTGTAATACTTGTTGGTGCGCTCGGCTTTCAAGCATTGTTTGCCAGTAACGATGGCAGCATTTCGGTTGATGCAGCAAGCCTACAAATTAGTGAAGTAAGCCAAAAGACACTTACTAGAGATGTGGCAGCGAGCGGTAAAATCGTTGCAGCTAATGCGCCAAAGGTTTACAGCCCAGAACGCGGCTTTGTCGATTTAAAAGTAAAAGCCGGTGATAGCGTTGAAGTAAATGAAGTGATCGCAACCGTAACCAGCCCTGAGCTGACTAACGAACTAAAACAGCAACAATCAGTATTAGCGCGATTAGAAGGCGAGTTACAACGCAAGCAACTTGAAGCGCGCAGACAAAAGTTGAGCCTGACTAAAGCGCTAGATTTAGCGCAAGTTGAGTTAAATGCCGCAGATAGAGAAAACCGCCGAGCTAAAATCTCAATCGAGAAACATTTAATTAGCCAAATAGATTTAGAAAAAGCCGTTGATGACTTAGCCCGTGCCAAGCTTTCATATAAGCACGCCGAGCAAGAAGTCAGCTTAGCTAAAGATACCCTCGCATTTGAGCTAAAAGCAGCAGAGCGTGATCTGGCACGTCAGCAACTAATTGTTGATGACTTACTCAGACAAGTAAATGAACTCACTATTACCGCGAGTGTAAGCGGCATTGTGGGTAACTTATTAGTGCAACAAAAAGAAGCGGTCACACAAAGCCAACCATTAATGACATTGGTCGATTTAAGTAACTTTGAAGCAGAACTGCAAGTACCAGAAAGCTACGCCAATGAGCTGGGTCTTGGTATGCAAGTTGAGCTTACTTTAGGTGCTCGTCATGTCACAGGCACGCTATCGGCTATATCACCTGAAGTAAATAATCGCGAGGTCACAACCCGCGTACGCTTTGACAATGAGATTTCTGGCATTCGCCAAAACCAACGCTTAACCGCACGTATTTTACTAGAGAATCGCGACGATGTATTGCAAGTGAAACGCGGCGCATTCTTACAACAAGGTGGCACCCATGCTTATAAAATTGATGGTGACATGGCTTATTTAATCGATATAAAAACCGGTGCAAGCAGTATCAATGCTGTCGAGATAATTGAAGGTGTAGAGCCTGGCGATAAGTTAATTATCTCAAACTACGATCGCTTTAAAAAAGCTCCCACACTGGTTTTACGCTAACAAATAAAAGGAATAATCAACATGCTTACAATGAACAACATCAGCAAAGTGTATCAAACAGATATGGTACAAACGCATGCCCTTCGCGACTTTAATCTACAAGTTGAAGAAGGTGAATTTATTGCCGTAACGGGCCCAAGTGGCTCAGGTAAAACCACATTTTTAAACATCGCCGGTATGTTAGAACCATTTAGCGAAGGCCAATACATGTTAGACGGTATTGATGTGGGTAAGCTCAACGACAACCAGCGTGCTGACTTACGTAATCAAAAAATTGGTTTTATTTTCCAAGGCTTCAACCTTATTCCAGATTTGAACCTCTATGAAAATATTGAAGTCCCTCTGCGTTATCGCGGTATCAAAGCCGCCGAGCGTAAGCGCCGAATTGAGCAATGCCTAGAGCAAGTTGGTTTAGCTTCACGCGCTAAACATTTACCGCAACAACTTTCTGGTGGTCAACAACAACGTGTTGCTATTGCCAGAGCCCTTGCTGGTGAACCGCGCTTTTTACTTGCCGATGAGCCAACTGGTAATTTAGATAGTTTAATGGCCCGTCAAGTGATGGAGCTACTTGAACAAATCAACCGGGATGGTGCAACTATCATCATGGTTACCCATGATCCAGAGCTTGCCCGCAGAGCACCACGTAACATCCAAGTTGTTGATGGCCAACTAGCTGACTTCACCTTGTATCAAGGCACTCAAAACCTTAAAGCGGCTGGAGTGTAACCATGTTCCTTCATTATTTAGATTTGAGCTGGCGCAGCTTTAAGCGCACGCCACTTGTGAGCTTTTTAATGGTATTGGCCATTGCTATTGGTATTGGCGTTACCATGACAAGTTTATCTGTGTATCACATGATGTCGGCAGACCCTATTCCTGAAAAAAGTAGCGACCTTTATTCTGTGCAGTTACAAACCATGGATGAAGGCCGTACGTGGTGGACAGTCGATAATATGCCACTGCAATTAACCTATCAAGATGCCGTTAACCTCAACCAGGCCAAAGCAGGTGGTAAACGTGTCACTATGGTTAGAACGGGTTTTTCGGTTTATTTAGACTCAGACAAAGTAAAACCATTTATTGGTCAAGCTCGCCTAACCACCCCTGATTTTTTCGAGATGTTTAACCTATCGTTTATTTACGGTGGGGTCTGGAGTGCGCAACAAGAAGCCGATGCCGCCCCTGTTGTGGTGATCAATAAAGAATTAAACGATAAGCTATTTGCAGGTGAAAACCCAGTAGGCAAAATGGTGTACCTTGATGATGCCAGCTACGAAGTTATTGGCGTGATTGATGATTGGGATATCACCACCAAATATTATGATCTGAACAACGGTGCATTTAATAAGACCGAGCAACTATTTTTACCATTTAGCCTAATGAAAGCCCGAGAGCTTGAAAACTGGGGTAATACTAATGGTTGGAAGCACGAAAAAACCAATACCTTTAACGACAAGCTCAATTCTGAAATGGTGTGGTTACAATTTTGGGTTGAACTAAAAACTCCTGCAGAAAAGCAAGCTTACCAAGACTTTTTAATGGCCTATATGCAAGAGCAACAAAAGCTAGGTCGTTTTAACCGTGAAAAATTAACTGCCACCTTACGCGATGTAAATGAGTGGATGCAGTACAACAATGTCGTTAGCGAAGACAACGAAATTCTGGTTGGCCTTAGCTTTATGTTTTTAGCGGTATGCCTTGCCAACATTTTAGGTTTATTACTAGCGAAATTCTTACGCCGTGCTCCTGAAGTCGGTGTGCGCCGTGCATTAGGTGCCAGTAAACGTCAAATATTCTTTCAACATATTGTTGAGGTAGCGATGTTAGGTTTCTTAGGTGGCATCTTGGGTATTATATTGGCGCAAGTAGGTTTGTTAGGCGTACGTCAAAGCTATAGCTACTACCAAAGCTTAGCCACAATGGACTTAACCATGCTACTTAGCGCACCGGTGATTGCAATTAGCACCTGTGTGATAGCGGGTCTATACCCTGCTTGGCTGGTATGTAAAACCAACCCTGCTATTTATCTTAAGAGCCAATAAGGAAGACACCCATGTTAGAAATTAAACCTATCTTTCACGCCTTATGCCGCTCAAAAGTTGGCGCCATTTTATTACTGATCCAAATTGCCATCACCACTGCCATTGTTAGTAATGCGGCGTTTATTATCCAAGACAGAGTTAGCTATTTAAGCCAAGAAACCGGCTACCCTGAACAAGACATTTTCGTTTTTAATGTCATGATGTTTGGCAAAGATGTGTCACCGTCTCAGCAATATGAGCTTGATGAAGCCATGCTTCGTCAAATACCTGGGGTAGTCGATGCTGCTTATTCGAGTAACACACCGCTTTCGGGCAGTGGTTCTTCGTCAGATTTTAGTTTAAAGCCAGCACCTGAAGAGAGTAAATCAGCCCGTACTTCATACATGTTTATCGATGAGCATGGTATCAATACCTATGGCGTTAAACTCGTTGCTGGGCGTAACTACACCGAAGACGAAGTGATCGTCACCGATAACTATGATGAGCTTTCAAAAGTAACCGTTGTCACTAAAACTCTACTCGATGAGCTGTTCCCTGACGGCAATGGTTTAGGCCAAACAGTCTATTTTGGTGATATTCCAATGAAAATAATTGGTGTAATTGATCTTATGAAGGGCCCATGGCTTAAAGACAGCCGCCCAGATAACGTAGCACTGCTGCCTTTTATTAAACCTGGTACAAATGCACGCTTTGTGGTTAGAACAGAGCCTGGTCAACGTCAATCGGTCATGAACCGTGTTGAAGAAGCCATGCTGAAAAACTACAACAAACGTGTTATTTCTCGCATTCGTGGCTTAGATGACGATAAAGAGTCATACATGGCAGAAGATACATTAATGATGCGCATGCTGATTGTACTTATTACTATTTTAGTGTTGGTGACGGCCCTGGGTATTTTCGGCCTAACGCTGTTCAATATTAGCAAGCGTACTAAACAAATAGGCACTCGCCGCGCTTTAGGCGCCAGAAAATCTGCCATCATTAGCTACTTCTTAGTTGAAAACGCCATGATATGTATAGTTGGTTTAGTGATTGGTGTGATTGCTGCCGTGTATTTAGGGCAATTACTGATGCAGCACTTTTCAATTGCTCAGCTTGATATTAGCTACGTACTTGCTACTGCGCTGGCAGTGTTTGTTATGAGTTTATTAGCGGTGCTTGCCCCTGCAAAACGGGCTGCGAATATCTCACCGAGCATTGCAACTCGAACAATTTAGTTCTCCCAACCTATGCTACACTGGATTTACAGTGTAGCATTCATCTTGCACCCTTATTAGGAAAATAACTAAAACAATAATATGGAAAAAATACTGATCGTCGACGATAACCCAGCCATTTTGGATGCATTGTCGTTATTACTCGAAATTCACGGTTTTGATGTTGTTACAGCAAGTAACCCGTTTGAGGCAATTCAGTCCGTACAATACCAACGTATTGCGCTTGTTATTCAAGACATGAATTTCACCGCCGACACCACTTCCGGCGAAGAAGGCAAAAAACTTTTTTATGCCTTACGAGACATTAATCCTCACCTACCGATTATTTTGATCACCGCATGGACAGAGCTTTCTACTGCCGTTGAACTTGTCAAAGCTGGGGCGGCTGATTATTTACCAAAACCATGGGACGATGCCAAGCTACTTACTTGTGTAAATAACCTAATCGAGCTGGGTAAAGCAAAACAACAAAACGAAACCTTTACCCGCCACCAGCAAGAACGTGACGCATCTGTACAACAAGCAAATTTAGTAGGCTTGGTTTATAAAAGTACCGCTATGGAGCACATTGTTAATCTTGCGATTCAAGTTGCTAAATCAGATATTTCAGTGTTGATCACAGGCCCTAACGGCAGTGGTAAAGAGCGCATTGCGCAAATAATACAGGCCAATTCATTATTAGCTGATAAACCCTTTATCACTGTTAATGCCGGTGCTTTACCAAGCGAGCTTATTGAGGCTGAATTATTTGGTGCCGAAGCTGGCGCCTATACAGGTATTACTAAACAGCGCATTGGTCGTTTTGAAGCGGCCGATGGTGGCACCCTATTTTTAGACGAAATTGGTAACTTACCACTTTCTGGGCAAATGAAATTATTACGCATTTTACAAACTGGTGAATTTGAACGTTTAGGTTCAACACAAACACGTAAAGTGAATGTGCGGGTGATTTCAGCAACCAATGAAGATTTAAGCCATGCAATTAAAGCAGGTCAATTTCGTGAAGACCTTTACTACCGCTTAAATGTTATTGAGTTAAATTTACCAAGCCTTGCCCATCGCCCAGATGATATTTTAGCTTTGGTCGCACACTTTTTACCTGAGCGCACACTGTCGCTTAGTACAGAAAAAGCCCTGCTCGCCCATAGCTGGCCGGGTAATGTTCGTGAGCTTGAAAATGCCTGTAAACGTGCTGGCGTTTTAAAACCCACAGGGGTGATTGAGCTTGCTGATTTTGGCTTACAAGTTGAAACAAACAGCCCAACACAAACAAGAGCAGAGCCTAACAAACAAGAGATTGAACTTGCCATGCGCGAGTACAAAGGTGTGATTGCTAAAGTGGCTCGCCATTTTGGCTTAAGCCGCCAAGCGCTTTATCGCAGGCTTGATAAATTTAAGATTGAATACTAATGCGTTTTTCGTTTCGATATAAAATCATAACTTTGTGTATTGCTGCTTCTGCATTGCCGCTTATATTGGTTTGTTATTTTGCGGGCATAAGCTTGCTTTACAGCTTATTAGCCCTGCTCGCTTGCGCCTTGATCAGCGGATTTTTTGCTGCGCAATTATCAGCTCCGCTCATTGATGGCATGAACTCGCTGGAAACCGGGTTGCTTAATTTTAAAGATGGTGAGCTGGCCACATTATTGGCCTATGATGGCAGTGATGAGCTAGGTGATTTATGCCGGCTTTATAACCAAACCGCAAAACAGCTTCGCCAAGAAAAACAATGGATTTATCAGCGTGAGTTGATGCTCGACAAAGTACTGCAAAGCTCCCCACAAGCCGTGATTTTGACTAACGACCAAGGCTTTATTGTTTATAGCAACCACAGTGCCCGCAGCTTACTTGATGCTAAATCAGCCCTTGAAGGCGCCAAGCTAGAGAACTTATTAGATTCAAGCTGCGAGCAATTAACGCGTGCGATTCACAAAGGCGTTGATGGTTTATTTACCCTCGACAAAGCAGATCAAGAATCACAAACTTGGCATATGGCAACAGGCCGATTATTACTTAATAATCAGTTTCATCAACTTTATGTTTTTAAACAACTGACCCGTGAACTAAGCCGCCAAGAAGTAGAGGTATGGAAAAAAGTTATTCGTATTATTAGCCATGAGCTTAACAACTCCCTAGGGCCAATGTCGTCGATGCTTCATAGCGCGCAACTATTAACGAAAGAAGTCGATGAACCACGTTTAAAACGGGTATTTACCACCATTGAAGACCGCATAAAACACCTTAATGAGTTTGTGCAAGGCTATGGTAAATTTGCCAAGTTACCCACCCCTCAACTATCAACGATTAACTGGCCGACGCTGGTTGAGCAATTAAAAAGTCAGTGGCAGGTTGAAGTATCACTTGATGAGCGAGTGACAACTGACGCTGATCACACTCAGCTCGAACAATTACTTATAAACTTATTAAAAAATGCCTATGAATCGGGTTCAAACCCCGAAGATGTCAGCTTAACAGTTCTACAAGAAGCAAGTGGCACACACATCACAGTGAGTGATAAAGGCAAAGGTATGAGTGAAGCTGTAATGGCGAACGCACTTATTCCCTTTTACTCAACCAAAGCAACAGGTAGTGGCTTAGGGTTAGCACTTTGCAGGGAAATAGTTGAAGCACACCACGGGCAAATCAGCTTACATAACCGCGAGCAAGGTGGATTAAGCGTCCATGTTATGCTGCCCTAATAGCCTTTAACACATTCGATATGGATCATGATTAACAAAGAAACCCGTAACATAATATGAGCTTTTGCAATGCTAAGCCGTATCATACTGATTAAATTACCACTTATTTAAACCTCTATGCTAGTAAAGCCTTTTCGTTGAAACCTTGCTCATGTAACTTGGCAACGAGTTGTTCAAGCACCTCATCTTTTTGAGGGGCTACAGGCTGAGTTAGTAGTAAAGAAGTAACATTGCCAAAACCTGGGTGATCAAAATCAGGGTTTTCAAGGCCATGTTGTGCTCTTAGCGTTAGCAGCATAAGTGCAGCATAAGGTGTAAATTGCCAGTTCATATTATC
>NZ_LKDX01000050.1:0-25749 GCF_001401795.1 Pseudoalteromonas sp. P1-26
TGTTAAAGAACATTGCGACGTTGTCGCTAGGGATGCGTATAATACATCCTTAATTTTTCGAGTCAACACTTAATTTCAAACTTTCTTTCAATTATTTGAAACCGAAGTTTCACTTAACTCTCTGCTACGTTGTTCAGCGCCTTTCGTTGCTGCCTGCCGTGTCAGTGGGGTCGCATTATAGGGAGATGGATTTTTTACGCAAGCACTTTTTTCAATAAAATTTAAAAAAACGTACTGTTCGCTCAGCTTTTGAACTAAACGCCCTGAAACTGGGTGTTTTGCAGTCAATTTAGGCCTGTTTTGGTGTATTTATTTGCTTCGCTGTTACACTAGACTGAGCGCATTTTAAAATTAAAAGGTGAATTTATGACTATCCGTTCTTATAAAGGGATCACTCCGACATACGATAATAGTGTTTATATTGATGAGTCATCGGTTTTAGTGGGTGATATTACGCTTGGTAAAGATTCAAGTGTTTGGCCTCTTGTTGCTGCGCGAGGTGATGTTAACTATATACGTATTGGTGAACGTACGAACATTCAAGATGGCAGTGTTTTACATTTAACTCGTGCCTCTAAGTCAAACCCCGACGGCTACCCTCTTATTATTGGTGATGATGTCACTGTTGGTCATAAAGTTATGCTACACGGCTGCCAACTTGGTAATCGTATACTTGTTGGTATGGGCGCAATAGTAATGGATAACGCAATTGTTGAAGATGATGTGATCATTGGTGGTGGTTCACTGGTACCACCTAACAAGCGTTTAGAGTCTGGTTACCTCTATGTAGGAAGCCCTGTTAAACAGGCTCGCCCTTTAACAGAGCAAGAGCGCGCCTTTTTAAAAATCTCTGCTGATAATTATGTTCAGCTTAAAGATGAATACTTAGCTGAGGGCTAAAACACTTCGGTTAATTCAATTTGTCCTGCCGAGTTATACTGCTCATCTTCGATCAGTTGCTCGGCGAGTTCTTCGTAATCGAAACGATAAGATTCAAAGTAATTTACTGCACTGCTTTGATCTGCAAAATCATACTTGCTGGTATTAATAACACACTCCACCATCAAGCCACTTACTTGTGCGAAGAATACCAACTGCTTTTCTTCAGGCTTAAATTCGAGTCTGTCTATAAATTGAATAGCTTGATTCACGCAATTTCTCCTGCTTTAAGCGCGATAACAACGGGAATAATTTCTGGCATTTTATTGCGCCATACAAAATAAGCTTGTGCTGCTTGGCCAACTAGCATGCCACAACCATCGAGTGTTAAACATGTTGTGTTAATCGACTTAACCCAACTAATAAATGCGGTATCGTCATTAGCGTAAAACATATCGTAAGCGCACTGACACGTAGCAACATGGTCTTCAGCTATACCCGGCAGGTCTCCAGTTACACTACTTGAGGTTGAATTAATCACCACATCATAGTTGTTTGCTGGGATATCATTTAAAGCAAAGCCCTGTACATCTATTTCACCATTAAAATGACTCGCTAGCGCCTTTGCTTTTTCGGCGGTACGGTTGGCTATTGTTAAGCTTTCGATATGCTCATTCAATAATGGCTGAATGACACCTCGCGCTGCACCACCGGCGCCAATAAGAAGAACTCGCTGCCCTTTTAAGGTGACATTATTAGCTAAAAGATCTTTAACAAGTCCTACACCATCGGTGTTATCACCCAGTAGGCTGCCATCTTCAAGCTGTTTAATAGTATTTACGGCTCCGGCAATTTTCGCTTGCTCTGTTAGTTCATCGACCATAGCAAACGCTTGCTCTTTAAACGGCAAAGTGACATTAGCCCCTTTACCACCAGCAGCGAAAAACTCAGCGACAGTTTTTTCAAATGCATCTGTTGGTGCTAAAATGGCGCTGTATTGTATTTGCTCGTTTAATGATGCAGCAAATTGTGCGTGTATTGCGGGTGATTTCGAATGTTTTATTGGATTTCCAAAAACCGCGTATTTGTCCATAGTGAAGCAACCTCTTCGCCCTGTAGAGCTTTTATTAATATTATGATTAAACGACTTTTTTCTAAATCGAAACCAACGCCTGAAACACCTACCCCAGAAAAAACACCTTACGAAATTATTGGCGGTGAAGCAGGAGCTCGAGCAATTGCAAATCGATTTTACGACATAATGGCCACAGATGAATACGCCAAACCATTATATGATATGCATCCGCAGCCTTTAGATAGAATTCGCCAAGTCTTCTTTGAGTTTTTATCTGGCTGGCTGGGCGGCCCTGACCTATTCGTTGAAAAATATGGTCACCCAATGCTAAGAAAGCGTCACATGCCTTTCCCTATTGATCAAGACCTACGTGACCAATGGATGCATTGTATGAATAAAACGCTTGATATCGAGATTGATAACCCACTACTTCGCGAAGGGTTAAGACAGTCGTTATCGCAACTCGCCAGCCATATGATCAATCAAAACTAACTAAGCTTTGCGCTATATCAATGTACGCTTTTTCTAAATAAAGATAATAAATTTTCCTTAATTTAGAAAAAGCGTCGTCGAATGAAGTCTATCCAATTTAAAATTTATGCTTTGTTAGCACTAACAGGCGTATTGGTATTATTTGCCAGTATATTTAGTAGTGCCCAGCAACAACATGAATTAGCAAGAGATACCGTTGAAAGTAACATAAAACTGCTTGCCGATAATTACTTTGATTCTATTAATACCATGATGCTGACAGGCACTATGGCTAATCGTGAAATTCTAAGTACTAAATTAAGAAGCCACCCTAATATTGAAGACGCTCATATCATACGTAGTCCAATCGTTAATAAAATTTATGGGCCTGGAAATGCCAACCAAGTTGCGACTAACGATGCTGAGCGAAAAGCACTAACAGGCACTGAAGCACTATTTATTGATAATCAAAAAAGTACGATGACTTATCTAAAGCCTATGTTTGCTCGCAGTGATTATAAAGGAACAAACTGCTTAGGCTGCCATCAAGCACAAGAAGGCGATGTGTTAGGTGTAGTAAAAATCAGTTACTCGCTGGCTGATATTGAGCAAGAAGTATCGCAAAACACCTTAATGAACACGCTACTATTAGCGGCTATTTTCATTTCGGCTTTCTCACTACTAGCAGTGATGTTTAGAAAAATTTTCATCAAACGCTTAAAAGTCATTAGCCATACCATGCACTTGGCAACCACCAATAAAGATTTAAGCCTCACGGTAGATGACAGTAATAATGACGAGCTTAGCTCTCTTGCCACCAGCTTTAATCACATGATTGGTGCGTTTAAAGATAATATTGCTCAAGTTTCTCATTCTTCTAAGGTATTGATCCACTCTGCCGAAAGCATTTATGCCTCAGCGGATGCAACCGAGCAAGCGATCTTAAAGCAAAAGCAAGGGACAGATTCGGTCGCTGCCGCCATCAATGAACTAGAAAGCTCATCAAGCGAAGTTAAAAACACCACCCATTTTGCATCTGAAAAGTCAGAGCACAGTAATCAACTTGCACAACAAAGCTTACATGTTGCTGAGCACACTGAGCAAAGTATTAATCAACTTGCGGCAGATGTTAGAGCAGCTGCCGAGCAAGTAAGTCAACTGCAAACCCAAACGTTAGATGTTGGTAAAGTACTCGAGGTGATCAGTAGCATTGCCGAACAAACAAACTTACTTGCACTTAATGCTGCGATTGAGGCGGCTCGTGCTGGTGAAGCTGGCCGAGGCTTTGCTGTGGTAGCCGATGAAGTACGTACTTTAGCGACCCGCACCCATGACTCAACCGACGAAATTCGCCGCACTATCGACAAGCTACAAAGTGAAGCGGCACAAACCGTTAATACCATGAATAACTCTTGCGAAGAAGCAGACGAAAGAGCTGTGCAAGTTAAGCAAGTAGCTAAAGCATTACGTGATATTTCTTCACAAATGAGTGAGATAAACCAACTTAACGTGCAAATTGCTGATGCTACTGAACAGCAAAACCTCGCGGCTGAAGAAATTAACCAAAGTGTTATTGCAATTAGTGACAATGCCGAGCACTCATTAGTCGATGCCCATGAAAACCAAAAAGTCAGTGAAGAGCTGTTGTCGTTAGCTCGTTCACTTGATGAGCAAGTAAGACGCTTTAAATTAAGCTAAATTGCGCGCTTTTCGTGCAACTGCTAGAGTTGTTATATGTATTTCATAGTAAATAAGGATGTTTAAATGAAATTTTTAACAACTCTTTTAGTCTGTATTGGGATTATTGCAGCGTTACTATTTACCTATCAACACAGCGTGAATGAATCTGCGGATCAAATAAGCACTGTTAATGAATATATACATCGTGATGATATTCAACAGATTGCTCAATCTCTTCTCAGCCAAGATAAAACCTCACAAAGCGATAAGTATGAACAAAGTATTGTTGGTGGTTTTGATAAGCTTATTCAGCACCCTGAATATTTTGAGGTGAAACTTGATTTCTATGCCTGTGATATCAGTCAATGCTTAACACAGGTTAGCGCACCTATTGATACAACACCTGATAAGCTAAAAATATTAAAAGCAGAAGTGCTATTTAGTGTCTTGGCAGAGCTGCCTAGCAGTGACAGTGTTGCCACCCTCGTAGAGGGTGACAACGCAATGTTGGTTCGAGTGGTTTCAATACTTGATTAAAGCTGCCATTGACGTGCAACTAAATCAGATTCTTTGCTATTTAACCAATCTTGCGGGCGTAAATAGTACTGATACAGCTTAGCTTCTGGGCTATCTGCAGCAGGTACATAGTTATATTCCCAACGAGCTAATGGTGGCATCGACATCAAAATTGATTCAGTACGTCCACCTGTTTGTAAGCCAAATAATGTGCCGCGGTCCCAAACAAGATTAAACTCAACATAACGACCACGACGATACAATTGAAAGTCGCGTTGCTGTTCGGTTGTTGGCGTGTCTTTACGGCGCTCAATAATAGGAAGGTAAGCATCTAAATAGCCATTTCCTACCGTCTGCATAAAGGCAAAGCTTTGTTCAAAGCCCAGCTCATTTAAATCATCAAAGAACAAGCCACCAACACCACGAGTTTCGCTTCGGTGTTTTAAATAAAAGTAATCATCACACCAGTTTTTATATTTATCGTAAACCTCAGCACCGAATGGCTGACATAAATCGCTAGCCACCTGATGCCAATGTTGTACGTCTTCAAAAACAGGGTAATAAGGGGTTAAATCAAAACCACCACCAAACCACCAAATTGGCTCTTCGCCTTCTTTTTCGGCAATAAAGAAACGGACATTGGCATGGCTTGTTGGAATATGTGGATTATTAGGGTGGATCACTAATGACACACCACATGCATGAAAACTACGACCCGCGAGCTCTGGACGATGCGCTGTTGCTGATGCTGGCATTGAAGCACCAAATACATGCGAGTAGTTTACCCCACCCTGTTCGATGACATTACCACCTTGGATAACACGAGTACGGCCACCGCCGCCTTCTGCACGCTGCCAATTATCTTCAACAAATTTTGCTTTGCCATCGGCACTTTCAAGACCCTGACAAATTGTATCTTGTAAGGCCATTAAATAGGTTTTAACTTGTTCGAGTAGCTCGCTTTGCATGTTTATCCTCTAAATACTTTACCGGTCGCTGCGTCTTTGATCACACTTGGTTGGCTGTTGCCACCTAACGGCTCATCAACATAAAAATCTACCGTGTCTGAAAATTCGCTTTTCGCTTGTGCGATAGTCATTACCGTTTCTTGACCGGTTAAGTTTGCACTTGTTGACACCAACGGCTTACCAAATTGCTGACACAGGGCTTTTACCGTTGGATGATCAGTAACACGTACCGCAATAGTATCAAACTGGCCTGTTAGCCACTTTGGAGTTTCTTTTGCTGCTGGCATCACCCAAGTGATAGCACCTGGCCATTGTGAAAAGATATCAGCTCGTTTATCCATCGGGATTTTGGCATCATCTACATACTTTAATAACTGGCCATAATTGTCAGCAATTAAAATTAAGCCTTTTTCTACAGGGCGTTGTTTGATGGCTAAAAGCTTTTCAACCGCAGCTTGGTTATCAGGATCGCAACCAAGACCAAAAACAGCTTCGGTTGGGTAAACGATTACACCGCCTTGCTGCAAAGCGTCAATTGCATTGGCTGGTTGTGCAACAGGATCAGACAAAGAAACTCTCCTAAATAAACAAATTACAAGTGCATTAAGATTCGACTAACTTATGCATACACGACTTCTGCGGGCATTGTAACACAACACCTGAGGCAGTTTTCTTTTCGGTCATAATTGGCCACTGGCAGGCCGGGCACTCGGTCGGCACAGGTTTGTGGTTAAGGGTATATTTACAGCGCGGATAGCCATCACAAGAATAAAAGGTTTTGCCAAACTTATTACTACGCGCAACCAACTGGCCTTTTTTGCATTTAGGACAAGCAGGTAATTGAGGGGCATCGTCAGGCTCTTCATCATGAGCAATATAGTGGCACTCAGGATAGCCAGTACACCCAATAAACATACCGTAGCGGCCATTTTTAATTACTAATGGCTTACCACACTCAGGGCAGGCACTGTCTTCGAGTACTTTTATTTGTTGGCTATCGTGATGAGCTAATGGGCGGATAAAGTCACACTTTGGGTAACTGGCACAGCCTAAGAACGGCCCTGACTTTGAGTTGCGCATAACCAATTCAGAACCGCATTTAGGGCAAACCTCATACTCTTTTTCGAGCGCATGTTTATCTGCAGAAAAAAGAGAATGGTCGATTTTACTCATAAGATTCCTGTGGGGTTGGCTAATTTTCGCCTAATATACCCAAACTCAACAAAGATACAAGCAAAGTCTACTTAGTGTAATACATCAGCTGGCTCGTCAAATATTAAGTCTTCCATTTGTGCGTAAGCTTGCTCTGACCCTGGTACATTAAATAACACCATTAGCACCACCCACTTTAGGTCTTCCAAAGAAATAAATGGTTTATCTAGAGCACAAAGTCTATCTATCACCATTTCGCGAGTTACGGTGTTAATTACACCTATTTGCTCGATAAACATTAAAAAACCGCGACACTCAACACTTAACATTTGGCATTCACTATCAGTGTAAATACGCATAGCATGTTGTGGTTGGGCATTAAGGTACGGGTAGATATCGCTTTGTTGTAAGTCAGCAAGTTGCTCTAGCCAATCAAGGGCTTTGTAGATTTCAGGTTTATTGAAGCCAGCACGAACCAACTCATCGGTAAGTTCGTTCTCTTCAGTAAAGATTTCAGCTTCACTATGGATATAGTTTTCAAAAAGATACATGAGGATGTCAAACATGTTTATGTCCTCCAAGTCTTATATAACCATCTAGTACTCGTTCGATTTTATCTGCGAGCTCTAGGTCGAGTAACCGAGCTTGTACTTCGTCTACAGGTAATTGGCTGCGCTGTGTTATTTGATCAACACTTGTTACCTCATACCCTATACTTTTGAACACTGGGCAGTCGGGTTCATCTGCAATAGGCTGCTCTATACTATATAGACTGTTTTCACAGAAAAAGCTCACTTCATCAAGAATATCAGTAATATTTTCTGTCAATTTAGCGCCTTGCTTAATTAAAAAATGGCTTGCCTCTGAAAGTGGGCTTTTTATTGAACCTGGCACGGCAAACACCTCTTTATTTTGCTCAAGTGCATAGCGTACGGTAACCAATGAGCCACTTTTAATTTGCGCTT
The DNA here is from genome assembly GCF_001401795.1 of Pseudoalteromonas sp. P1-26. Lineage (NCBI taxonomy): Bacteria > Pseudomonadati > Pseudomonadota > Gammaproteobacteria > Alteromonadales > Pseudoalteromonadaceae > Pseudoalteromonas > Pseudoalteromonas sp. P1-26. Next base: position 7,707 of record NZ_LKDX01000050.1, read on the forward strand.
CGACAATCAATACACCTAATGACAATCCAGAGATAATACGGTTTCGGCGCGGGAAATTAGCGGCATTAGCAGCCGTTCCCGGTAAGAACTCAGAAACCAACAAGCCCCGCTCAGCAACCTGTTTAATGAGTAAGCGATGGCGTTTTGGATAAGCTATATCGATACCCGTACCAAGTACGGCAATGGTGTTTCCTGACCCTGCTAATGCGCCTTTATGGGCTGCACCATCAATACCCATAGCCATGCCTGATGTCACCGTCATGCCAACAGCAGAAAGTTGATGGGCAAACTCAGCAGCTACTTCAAGCCCTGTCGGTGTGGCATTACGACTACCGACAATTGCTATTTGCGGTGACAGTAATAGTTCTGTGTTACCTAAACAAAATAATAAGATAGGTGCATTGGCTATTTGCTTGAGTAAGGGCGGATAGCTGCTATCAAAGTAGCTTATGACTTTGATTTTAAGTCTTGCTATTAACTCTTGGTAGTGGGCTACTAACTGCCAGTCAGTATTAACTAAGTTATCGGCTTGGCTTTGTGATAAGCCCAGCTGCTGAAGCTCTAAACTAGATAGCTTAAATAGCTCATCCAGTTGCTGTTTTTGACTTAATGCAATAAGGCTTTTTATTCCAAGCCCTTTACATAAATAAAAGGCAAGCCAATGGGATAGCTTGCCTGAAACCTGTGCCATGCTCCCTCCTTAGAGCGCCCAAATTGTGAGTTAGTTTATAACTGCATAATCTCCAACTCGGATCGGGTGCTGATTCTTCACAATCAATGCGTAGCTAACGTTGTCATATACCTTAAACACCATTAACTCACCGACTTTTTCCTTTGGCATGTGCCATACATTGCTGTCTTCATTGCTTTCAATTCCTAACACATCATTTGCATCAGTCATGAATTTCTCAAGACTGTTAGAATCTTCGCGGTAACGCGGACCATTGCGGCCGTCATACACTTCAGGTGATTGACGCTGAATATCAAGTACAAAACCTGGTTTCACTTGGTCTGAACCTAAGTTTAGTACAACAATGTCCATGGTACTAAATTCACGCATTTCATTAGCTGCGGCGATAATAGTGCCATCTAAAGTTGCTTCAGGGCGTTTCATAGTGAAATAGGCTGGCAACATTTGCCCTTCCATCGCCGGCATTAAAAAGTCATGCGGCTTAATTTCTTGTTTTACCAGTTCAACTTTAACTGAGGCAGGTACGCCGCTTTCTACGTCACCGCTTCTAAATGCGCGAACAATCGCCACTAATTCCGCTTTATTCGCTAGTACTTCATTGGTATTTGGATCAACAAGATCATTGCCTTTACGGTATACGCCATAAGCTTCGTTAAGTGTTAAGTCACCTTTAACGTAAAGCGTATGGCCCATAGTATTCATTTTGGTATTAACACTGGCACCCAAAATATATGGTTTTTGTGCAATAACATCGGCGCTAATCGCTTGCTCATAACTCAAATATGGACGCAGCAACTCCAAAGGCAACGTCGGCACTGCTTGCTTGCCTTTTGGTGTAATTCGCCCTTCTGGAGAGAGTTTTTTATAACGCGCATTTTTAACTAAACGAGGATTTCCGTCTTTATCGTAAATTAAAGTGAGCGCATCACCCGGGTATATTAAATGCGGATTCGCAATTTGCGGGTTCATTTGCCATAAATCAGGCCATTGCCAAGGTTCATCAAGATACACGCCCGAGATATCCCAAAGCGTATCGCCTTTTTTGACAACATATTGTTTTGGTGCATCTTTTTTAATTGTTAAAACATCAGCAGCTACCGGAAAAGCACAGCTAATGGCTAACAAAGCCGCAACTAGTGGGTATCTCATTTGGCTTCCTTGAGTTGTTTTTAGATTATTATCGACCAAAACCTGTTAAAGGTGAACACGAATGGCTAAAATAAGAGCATACAATACCCTAAATGAATCACAAGTGTAAAAGGTAACTATGGCTAGGTTAGAAGTTTTGAGATTTCCGGATGAGCGTTTACGTACAATCGCGAAAGAAGTACCAGAAGTAAACGATGAAGTTCGTCAAATCGTCAAAGACATGCTTGAAACTATGTATGACGAAAACGGTATCGGCTTAGCAGCGACGCAAGTAGATATCCACCAGCGAATTGTGGTGATCGACGTATCTGAAGAGCGCGACCAACCGTTAGTGTTAATCAACCCAGAAATCACCAAAAAAGATGGTTCAACTGTGAGTGAAGAAGGCTGTTTATCTGTTCCTTACTCATACGCAAAAGTTGACCGCGCAGAAACAGTTACTGTTAAAGCGCTTAATGAAAACGGTGAAGAATTCAGCCTTGACGCTGACGAGCTATTAGCAATTTGTATTCAGCATGAGCTTGATCACCTTAAAGGCACCCTATTTATTGATTATCTATCGCCTTTAAAGCGCCAACGTATCCGTAAAAAGCTTGAGAAAGAAGCTAAGCTGGCTGCTAAATCATAAGTTAATCAATAGGAATATCTGTGACACAACCATTACGCATTATTTTTGCTGGTACGCCGGATTTCGCTGCGCGCCATTTACAAGCACTGATTGACTCAGAGCACGAAGTTGTTGGTGTATATAGCCAACCTGATCGCCCAGCGGGCCGAGGTAAAAAGCTAAAAGCCAGTGAAGTTAAAGAACTGGCACTTGCTCATGATTTACCTGTATTTCAACCGCAATCACTAAAATCAGATGAAGCGCTTGCAGAGCTTACCAGCCTGAACGCCGATATTATGATTGTGGTGGCGTACGGCTTACTGTTACCAAAAGCGATTTTAGATGCACCGCGCTTAGGCTGCATAAACGTGCATGGCTCTATTTTACCGCGCTGGCGTGGTGCTGCACCGATCCAACGTGCTATTTGGGCTGGTGACAATGAAACCGGTGTAACAATAATGCAAATGGATGAAGGCTTAGATACCGGCGATATGCTGCATATCAGCCGTTGCCCGATTGATAGCACAGAAACCAGTAGCTCTTTATACGATAAATTAGCAGCACTGGGTCCTGATGCACTGATTAGTACAATCAATCGTCTTGCTGCAGGTGAAATCACCCCAGAAAAGCAAGATGACGCACAAGCAAATTACGCCAAGAAGCTATCAAAAGACGAAGCCAATATTGATTGGTCAATGGATGCTGCGCAAATTGAGCTTAATATCCGTGCCTTTAATCCATGGCCTGTTTGCTTTACTGAAATGGCAGGACAAACGGTAAAAATTTGGCAAGCCGAAGTTGTATCGCAAACTGCACAAGCCGGTAAAATCATTGCTGCTGATAAGCAAGGTATTACCGTTGGCTGTGGGCAAGATGCACTTAAAATCACCCTTCTTCAACCACAAGGTAAAAAACCAATGGCTGTTACTGACTTTTTAAATGGTCGCAGTGATTGGGTTGAACCTGGCTCAGTATTAGGTCAAAGCAATGAGTAATGTAAGAGCACTTGCTGCTGAAACCCTCTATAACGTGGTCGATAAAGGTGCATCGCTAAATCAAGAACTACCTTTTGCAAGCCAAGGATTATCGCCGAAAGATAAAGCCCTACTACAACAAATTTGCTACGGTGTGCTGCGCTATTTACCTAGCCTAGAAAATTATTGTCAGCAACTTTTAGATCAACCACTAAAAGGTAAGCGCCGTATTTTCCAGTTCTTGTTGTATGTGGGTATTTACCAACTTCAACACATGCGTGTACCGCCTCATGCAGCAATCAGCGAAACGGTTAATGCGCTTCAGCAAATGCGCGCACTGGGTTTAAAAGGCCTGATTAACGCTATTTTACGCAGTTTCCAACGTGAACAAGTTGAGCTTGAAGAAAAAGCAAAGCAAATTCCTGTTTGCAAATTTAACCACCCAGGTTGGTTTATCAAACAAGTTACTGCAGCTTACCCTGATAACTGGCAAGAAATTCTTGAAGCGAATCAGCTACAAGCACCTATGTGGTTACGTGTAAACCAAGCGCAATACAGCACCCAAGAATACAGCGAAATGCTTAAAGCAAATGATATTGAGCATACCCTTAATGCTGATTTTCCTGATGGTATTAAACTAGCTAAACCATGTGATGTATACGCATTACCAGAATTTGATACCGGAGCCTGCTCAGTTCAAGATGCAGCGGCACAATTAGCTGCACGCTTTTTAGATCCTCAAAATGATGATGTCATTTTAGATGCGTGTGCAGCGCCAGGTGGTAAAACGTGCCATATCCTAGAGCTTGCTGACGCCGACGTATTAGCACTTGATAGCGACAGCGAGCGCCTAGAACGCGTTAAACAAAACTTAGTGCGTATTGGTTTAGCTGCCGATTTACAATGTGCCGATGCTTCACAACCGCATATCTGGTGGGATGAGCAGCAATTTGACCGTATTTTGCTTGATGTGCCTTGTTCAGCAACAGGCGTAATCCGTCGTCACCCTGACATTAAATGGTTACGTCGTGCATCTGATATTGAAGATCTGGCTAATTTACAAGGCGATATCTTAAATAGCATCTGGCCTCTACTTAAGCCTGGTGGTACGTTAGTTTATGCGACCTGCTCTGTATTACCGCAAGAGAACCAACAACAAGTTGCCAAGTTCCTTGCCAATAATCCAAGTGCTGAACACATACCTTTGCATGAAAACGACACCCCTACTTTACCTGGCCTGCAATTATTGCCTGGTGAAAGTGACGGTTTCTATTATGCAAAGCTAGTTAAAAAACACTAATAAGAACAAGCTATGAAAATAATCATACTCGGTGCCGGACAAGTTGGTGGCACACTGGCAGAAAACCTCGTTGGTGAGCAAAATGAGATCACCGTTGTCGATATCGACGGTAACCGTTTGCGAGAGCTACAAGATAAGTACGACTTACAAGGTGTTACTGGCCACAGTGCGCATCCCGATGTATTGCGTCGCGCAGGCGCAGAAGACGCCGATATGATTATTGCCGTAACCAGTTCAGATGAAGTGAACATGGTTGCTTGCCAAGTTGCTTATAGTATTTTTAACACGCCAACCAAAATTGCCCGTATTCGCTCAGAGCAATACTTAAAGTACCGTGAAAAGCTATTTCATAACGACGACTTACCTGTTGACCACTACATTGCTCCTGAAGCGCTGGTAACTAAGTATATTCGTCGCTTAATCGACTATCCGGGTGCTTTGCAGGTATTACAATTTGCCGATGGCATGTTATCGCTGGTTGCGGTGAAAGCCTATTACGGTGGTTTGCTGGTGGGTTATGCACTTTCAGCCTTGAAAGAACACATTCCGAATGTCGAAACCCGCGTAGCGGCTATTTATCGTCAAGGTAAAGCGATTAAACCGCTTGGCACAACCGTTATCGAAGCGGACGATGAAGTGTTCTTTATCGCTGCAACAAAGCATATTCGAGCAGTCATGAATGAGCTTCAAAAGCTCGAACGTTCATACAAAAAGATCATGATTGCTGGTGGTGGTAATATCGGTGCGGGCCTTGCGCGTTCACTTGAGAAAAACCACAGCGTGAAGCTGCTTGAGCGCAATAAAGAGCGCGCAGCACAGCTCTCAGAAATGCTTGATAACACCGTAGTGTTCTGTGGCGATGCCTCTGATCAAGAGCTGCTATCTGAAGAACATATTGAACAAGTGGATGTGTTCATCGCAGTGACTAACGACGATGAAGCAAACATTATGTCTGCGATGCTGGCAAAGCGTATGGGCGCACAAAAAACCATGGTGCTTATTCAGCGTGGCGCTTATGTTGACCTAGTACAAGGCGGTGAAATTGATATTGCTATTTCACCTCAGCAAGCCACTATCTCGGCGCTGTTAACACACGTTCGCCGTGGTGACATCGTTAATGTTTATTCGTTACGTAAAGGCGCAGCAGAAGCCATTGAGGCTGTCGCTCATGGTGATGAGCATACTTCTAAAGTTGTTGGCCGAGCAATTGCTGATATCAAACTACCAGCCGGAACAACCATTGGTGCAATTGTGCGTAACGATGATGTACTGATTGCCCATGACGATACAGTTATTCAGTCGGGTGACCATGTAATCATGTTCTTGATTGATAAAAAGCACATTACGGTTGTTGAAAAGCTGTTCCAAGTAAGCGCTATCTTCTTGTAAAAAGCCTATAAACGAAAAAAGCAGCCATGACAGCTGCTTTACGACTCTTGAAGTGAAAGTACCTAACTTTTCTAAAAGATTCTATTGAATTTGAGCGAACTCTTCTTTTGAAAGTTCGCCATTACCATCGCTATCTAGCTCTGGAAATAACTTTTCAAGCTGCATATTTGCAGACGCTTCTTCTTTGCTGATCACACCATCACCGTCGGTATCGAATGTTGAAAAGCTTACGCCTTGTGCAAAGGCTGCTGATGATGTTGCTAGTGCTAAAATTGCGATTGTTGTGCTTAACTGTTTCATAATAACTACCTTGAATTTGAAAAGAGTGAAATCCGTTTCTGAGATCCCTGTTTAGTGGAAATTGGTATAACTACGTATTAATTCAGTTATTCGGCTTCAGAGAACTCTGCTTCAGTAAGAACGCCGTCGCCATTCACGTCTAATGTTTTAAACTGCGACATAATTTTTGCGTCAACGGCTGCTTCACTTTTGCTAACCACGCCGTTACCGTCTACGTCTAGAGTGTCAAAATCAGTTGCTGCAAAAGCTGCTGAAGAAGATGCAAGTGCGATTAAAGCTAATGTTTTGTTTACTGTTTTCATAATCATATTCCTTCAATTTTAAGAGTGTTAGCTGATCACACTTCCAGTGTTGTCCTTTGTCATGGATTCCCTTATCCATTTAGGCTGTCTTTGGCAGCTCAGAACTAATCAGCTAAATAAACTGGTTTTGCTTAATCACATTAAGCTTTTGAAAATTCTTGTTTCGATAACTCACCGTTACCGTCAGTGTCTAATTCACTGAATTTGCTCATTAGCTCTGCATCTACCGATGCTTCGCTTTGGCTGATAACACCATTGCCATCAACATCTAGAGTATCGAAATCACTCATCGCAAATGCTGCTGATGAAGATACAAGTGCCATAAGTGCTAGTGTTTTATTTACTGTGTTCATAATGTCATTCCTTCAAAATGTGTTGTCTTGAGTTAGAAGTCCTTTTCAGTGTGTCCTTACAATGAAATTAAGCTTTTGAGTACTCTTGTTTAGACAGCTCACCGTTGCCGTCTGTATCAAGCTCTTTAAATTGGCTCATTAACGTTTCGCTTACTGATGCTTCGCTTTTGCTGATAGCGCCATCGCCATTAACATCCAGTGTGTCAAAGTCAGCGGCAAACGCTGCTGATGAAGTTGCAAGAGCTACAAGTGCTAAAGTTTTGTGTAACGTTTTCATAATCACTATTCCTTCAATGTTGTCTCAACTGTGATAAAGGATATGTTCCTGAATCAGTTTTTCTCTGTGTTCGCTAAGACTATTTCAACTTCGATGCCAAAGTTAAAAAGAACAATAAAATCAATGCATTAAACTATAATATCGATAATTAGGGGGAAATAACGCTATTTGTTTGTTGCTGTTTTGCAACAAGCTCGGTGGTTGGTTTTTTGTCACCTTTAAAATCAATAAGTTACAAAGATTAAAATGGAGACAATAGCGATTAACTCGGATTAGAAAACAGAAAAATTAGAAATTTGAAAATAAACTCTATCTGAACAACAAAACTTGAAGAAAAAAATCGAAATCAATTTAATTGATAACATATTGATTTAATTGGTTATTTAAATTTATTTATAAATTAATTTTAATATTTATAGGGCTAAATCGGTGAAAATAGCCATTTTGTTGCAAAATGGCGAATTGGTATTAGATATCCAACACAGAAAGGTCAATTAAGTGCTCTTTCATAAACGCTTTCATTTCATCTTCACTCGTATCAAGCTGTACACCGAACATAAAACCGCCTGCTCTTTTGCGCACGCTACATACTGTGCCATTAAACTCACGTTTACTAAGTGTGATTTGGCAGCTTTGCCCTTTAAAAGCGCTTAAGTCCTCCTTGCTATTAAGATCAAACTGCACGCCTGTGAGTGAAATATCTTTAATAAGCCCTGCCAGTTTTTGCTCTGCAATGACTAAGTTTGCAGGGAATAACGTAGGAATACGTGCTTCACTACGTAAGCTATAAAGCTGCACTTGCTTAGGAAACTCGAGAAAAATTAAACGGTGAGGATGGGATGCCAAGGCGCTTATTTGCTGACGAAAAGCAATTACTTGCCCACCGCCCGCTTCAAGTACCGCGCGTATAACGACCATCACACCATCTTTGATGAAATCACTACCATTTGCTAAACGCTTTGCTGATGGGTAATTGATAATGATGTACTGATCATTCATCAAACCAATAAATTCTGTTTTTACGCGTTTACTGTCGGTTGGTGTAGTAATTTCAACATCTACCAAACTACCCGCAGGGATGCAGGTTAGCTTTTCAAGATTACGTTGTTTTTGAGTTTTTGGCACAGTAATGCCTCCACTTCTAGATAATCACCTTACTTTGGTTAGCCTCGCCAGAAGGTTGGCGTAAATAACACTAATAGGGTGAATATTTCTAAACGACCAAATACCATTGCAATAGTAAGTAGCCATTTTGCCGTATCAGAAATCGCTCCGTAATGAGCAGCGACTTCACCTAAACCTGGGCCTAAGTTATTTAAGCAAGCAGCTGTTGCTGAGAATGCACTGATGTTATCCATGCCGGTGCCCATCAGCGCCAACATAATAATGACAAACACCAAAGCATACGCAGAGAAGAAGCCCCAAACAGCTTCTACAACTTTATCTGGGAGTGCTTTTCGGCCTAATTTAATTGAATAAATAGCCCTTGGATGCACAAGACGATTGAGCTCACGAATACCTTGTAAGTAAAGTAAGAACACCCGCACGACCTTCATACCACCACCGGTAGAGCCGGCACAGCCGCCAATAAAACTTGAGAAAATAAGTAAAATAGGTAAGAACAGTGGCCATGCTGAGAAGTTGTCTGTCGCAAAGCCCGCGGTAGTACTCATTGATACCGCTTGGAACATAGCTTGATCGAGAGTCTCATCACCATCAGCATAAATATTATTTGATGACAGCACAGTAAAACAGACAATGACCAATGCTAATTGAATCAATAAGAACACTTTAAATTCAGGGTCGCGTAAATAAACACGAATATTGCGTGAAGCTACCGCCGCATAATGCAGCGAGAAGTTAATGGCTGCGATCAGCAAAAACACTACGCAAATAAAGTTAATTAATGGGCTATCAAACTGCCCCATTGATGCATCGTAAGTAGAGAAGCCGCCTATCGCAATCGTAGAGAAAGCATGACAGATTGCATCAAACCAATCCATTCCTGCAGCCCAATACGCAAGCGTACAGGCTATCGTCAGCGATACATAGATATACCAAAGATGCTTTGCGGTATCGGCAATACGCGGTGTCATTTTTGAGTCTTTAACCGGACCAGGTGTTTCTGCACGGTATAGCTGCATACCACCGACCCCTAGCATAGGCAGTACCGCGACTGCGAGTACGATGATCCCCATACCACCTAGCCATTGCAGTTGCTGGCGATAAAAGAGGACTGATTTAGGTAGGTATTCTATGCCCGTAAGTACGGTAGCCCCTGTGGTTGTCAGTCCAGAAAAGGCCTCAAATACGGAGTCAGCTAAGGAAAGATTAGGCTCTTGTAAAAACACTAAAGGCACCGCAGCGAAGGTACCTAGTACCAACCAGAACAAGACTACAATCAAGAAGCCTTCACGGGCTTTAAGATCACCATGCTCATGACGGTTTGGATAATAAGCTGCTAAACCAATAACAACACTAAAAATGAAAGCGAGAACGAATGGCACACCACCACCGTCTTTGTAGATCAAAGACACCAGTGCCGGTGGCACCATAGTGATACTAAATAACGCCACCAGTTGGCCGAGAATTTTTATTATGGTACGAAATTGCATCTAGGCGTATCGCTTTCTTATTAAATGTTTAGCTAATACAGTTTATTGTCTTACAGCCTTAATTGTAAGTAAACGGAATGTATTATTTTTACATTTCAAACTTTTCTGACTTTTAGGCTAACTCCGCCATGAGTCAATTCATGGATATCATCAATCGCTTGCTCTGCCTGACGGCTATCGATTTCAATTTGCCATGTGATGTTCTCTGCAAATTGTTTTTCGATATTAAGCACCTGATACTGATTTTTTAATAACTGCTCAATTGCACCTTGTACGCTGTAATCACTTTGGCCAACCAGCTCAACACTCGGTACCTTGGTAATGGTTTTAAGCTCTCGCATGGCATTATTTAAACTACCGCCATAGGCGCGAACTAGCCCACCTGTACCAAGCTTGATGCCCCCGAAATAACGGGTTACCACCGCTGTAATTTCACCAATACCAGAGCCTGTTAATACATTAAGCATTGGCTTACCTGCTGTACCATTGGGCTCACCATCATCAGAAAAGCCATACACATGACTACCACCGGGGTTACCCGCAACATGTGCCCAGCAATTATGACGAGCATCGCTGTATTTATCTTGAATTTCTTTGATAAAGGCTTTTGCTGACGCAAGATCTGGGGTGTGGGCAATATGCACAATAAAGGTGCTTTTTTTGATTTCTTCTTGGTAAAAAACCGGCTCAGCCGGATATTGGTATTCAGACATAATTGCTTATCTAAAAAAAATGGGGCCTATTGGCCCCGATATTCACTAACCTTTATCGTTAATCTAAGTGTAGATCACGAGTCATGTTTTCTAGGCTATCTTCATGAACGATAATATTATCTTCAATACGGATACCGCCAAATGGCTTAAACTCTTCAACTTTTTCCCAGTTAATAAACTGTTTGTTGTCAGTTTGCGCAAGGTCACCTAATAACGAGTCGATAAAGTATAAACCAGGTTCAATAGTAAATACTTGGTTCTTTTCGATTAAGCGAGTGCAACGTAGGAACGGATGACCTTCAGGTGGTGCTTGGTGCGCACCTGTATCATCAGCCATGAAGCCACCCATATCGTGAACTTGTAAACCAAGGTGATGACCAAGACCATGCGGGAAGAACGTCGACGTAATACCACGCTCAACAATTTCAGCGGCTGGTAACTTCACAATATTAAAGTCGCTTAGTACTTGCGCTACACGCTGGTGACAATCTAAATGCAATTCACCGTATAACAAGCCAGGTTTTAATGCTTTACCTAAAGCGATTTGATGCTCAGTCATTACTTTAATTAAATCGCTAAACTCACCTGACTTTTTAAAATCATAAGTACGTGTGATATCAGCAGCATAACCATTAAAGTTTGCACCTGCGTCAATAAGGAAAGAGTGATGCGTTTGCGGCGCTTTAGGTTCAAAATGCGTGTAATGTAAAATTGCACAGTTCTCATTTAGTGCAACGATATTGCCGTAAGGCATCTCGTTTTCACTCTGGCGGGTAGCCATGAGGTAAGCTTGCTGAATATCAAACTCTGAACCACCAGCAAAAAACGTATCACGTGCTGCTTTGTGGCCATTTACCGCGATACGGTTAGCTTGGCGTAAACACTCAAGCTCATACTGCGTTTTATAAGCACGATGAAAATGAAGGTAGTTCATAACTGGCTCTGGGTTCATAATACTAAAGCCCAGCGCTTGCGCTACTTCTAGGTATTCACCGATATAGGCATATTTAGCTTTATCATAAGGAAGCAGTTTTTCTACCTGATCTGGCTGTACTAATAATTCAATATCAAAATACTCAGCCCAAAAATCACGTGGTTCGTCAGGTACTTTATGCCAAAAGTCGACAGGACGATAAAAAATCAGTTTCGGCTTAGATGCACCATCAACCACAATCCAACAATGTGGGTTGTCGATCACTGGTAACCAAGCTTTAAATTGCGGATTCACCTTAAACGGATAATACATGTCATCTAAAAACTGACGTTTAGCCTGACCTGAGTGAATTACTAACCCTTCTAAACCTTCACGCTCTGTAATTGTTCGAGTGCGTTGTTGCAAGGTTGCAATATGTTCGGCATATAAAACCGCTAATTTATCCATAGTAAACCCATCTTTAGTAAATTTAACTTGTTAGCAGTCTATCATAGCCAGCACCATCCCCCAACTGAGGGAGGATAGTGTGACAAATCGGGTTTAACCACCCATCGACATATCAAGAATTGGCGCTAGAACATTGCCATCGCGTCCTAATCGAGTATGGTATACCTGTCTGTAAGCAAATACATTCTTAACGTAGTTTCGTGTTTCTGTATAAGGAATTAACTCAATCCACAGTTCAGCTGGCATAGCTTGCTCTGGGATCCAACGTTTAATACGATGATAACCCGCATTATAAGAAGCCGTTGCAAGGATTTCGTTGCCGTGGTTTTTCTTTTTCAAATACTGCAAATACTCACTACCAAGGCGAATATTAGTACGAGGCTGGTATAACTGCTTTCGTGATACAGAGCTTTTATTCATATACTTAGCAGTGCTTGGTAACAACTGCATCAAACCATGGGCATTGGCATGAGAACGTGCATCGGGCGCAAAAGAACTTTCACGGCGTGAAATTGCAATGCTCCAAGCAACATCAATATGGCTGCGACTGCTATATGTTGCAAATACATCTTTGAACGCAAATGGGAAACGTAAGTCGACATAGTCCCACTCTTTTAACTGCGCCAAAGTGTAGATAGTACTGTCGTACCAATCAAGTTCAGCAGCAAGCAAAGACGCGGCGAGCTTTTCTTCTTTGGTTGATGTACCCGTTAAATAATTCCACTCACGACGCGCAGATGTAAAGCGCTCAAGCTCATATAAAGCACGAGCTCGCTTAAAGCCTGGAGCATTCGCCACTTCAAGCTTTAGCTTATTACTAATATTTATCTCTTTATTATTTAAGCTAACCGGAATACCTAAGCGTGCAGATGCTAAAAAGCCGTAATAATCACGCTCTTTAGCTACTGTTTGCCAGATTTCACGAGCACGCTCGACTTCACCACGTTGGTTTAAGCTATATGCTAACCAATATTGTTGACCTAGGCTCAGGTTTTCTTTGCCTGTAAAAAACGCCACAATGCCAGACCAATCTTGTCTCTCTAACATATTGCCAAGTTGCCATTGCATTAACTTTCTAGTTTGACGGTCTTTAGGCACTTTATTTAACCAAAAGCGCGCTTGTTGGTGGCCACTTGAAGCAAGCGACAAGGCAAAGCTGTAGTAAACATCCGCTTTTTGCTCGTCTGTATAATCGAACATGGTTTCGAGCTTTTCCCAGGCACGCAGTGCAAGGTCTTTATCTCGCCATACTAGGCGCTTAACTCCATAAATCGCAATCTGCCCTTCTTTAGCTGATTTTCTCTTGTAGCGATAAAGGCCCGCTGAAGCACTCGGATCTTTGCGTACCTTTAGATATAAATCAGCTAAATATTGGTCAGCACGAGGCAGTAGTGTTTTTAAGTATGGGATTAAACTTGATGAGCCCCCCTCGGCAGCCAAGCTAATGCGCTGCCAAACCCGCTCTTCGGTCTGGTAACCTTTTTTCTTCCAAAGAGAGAACAACTTATCGCACTCTTTTGGTTGTGATTTTCCTACCACCCATAAATCAGTAACTTGATTCATGATGGCTTTTTCAGGCGCACCTAAGTCCAATTGAAAACTTAAATAAGGACAGGTCAATTCGTTATTGCTTGTTTCGCGATAGTTACGAATATAAGCCGCTTTTTTGTTGTACTTTTTTAAGTAATTTAGCCATGCCTTACGTACAGGCCACTCTAGTGGCGTGTTTTGGTAAACATTGAGGTAGTTTTCGATTTCTGTCTGGTGTTTTAAGCTCGGATTACGTTGCCAATAAGCCTTTTCGACATAAGGCTTCAAAGGGTGATCAAGCCCACTTGCTGCCTCTTTCATGTCTTGATAATCACCGTAACGCGCCTTTTTTTCTGCTTTTAAAAAAGCGTCATGTTTATCGTTGGCTTCAGCTGCAAAAAAAGGAAAAAGTAATGCGGCAGCTGTCCAACCAAGGAGTTGTTTTTTCATGATGACCTTTAACAAAAATTAAAGAATTAATAACAAAAAACTTCTCCTACACCTTAGCACCAAACCAGCTATATTTTAACCAATCGCGATAAAGCGCAGTAAATTTTTCGTTGCATTTTCATTTTAAAGCAAGCACACTGATTGAAATGCAAACTCATCGTACCAGTCTTAGTTAATAAACTAGGGAGAATAATAATGTTATATAAAAGCGATTCATTTGAAGTTGCTTTCATCAAGGACAACATCGCCGAGTTTAAGTTCTGTGCAGACGGCTCAGTAAATAAACTTTCGCAGCAAACCTTGCAAGATTGCGCTTTAGCATTAAAAGAATTGGCAACAAACTCAGATATCAAAGGCATGGTGTTCACCAGCGATAAAGATCATTTCATTATCGGTGCCGACATTTTCGAATTTTTACCTACCTTCACTAAACCTCAAGAAGAACTTGTTGCATGGATCAAAAATGCAACTGACGTTTTTGATGCAATTGAAGATTTACCTTTCCCAACGCTAAGTGCTGTAAACGGCATGGCGCTTGGCGGTGGATGTGAGTGGGCACTTGCTACCGATTACCGCGTTGCTAGCTCTAACGCTAAAATTGGCCTACCTGAAGTTAAACTAGGCATCATGCCTGGTTTTGGTGGTACAGTTCGCCTTCCGCGCCTTATTGGCGCTGATAATGCGATGACATGGATCACTACAGGAAAAGAAAACCGCGCTGCTGATGCCCTAAAAGTAGGTGCTTTTGACGCAGTAGTTAGTGCTGACAAACTTTTAGAGTCAAGTATTGCAACACTTGAGCAAGCAATTGCTGGCAAGCTAGATTGGCAAGCAAAACGACAAGTAAAATTACAGCAACTGAAAATGAACCGTGTTGAGCAAGGTATGAGCTTTGCGATGGCTGAAGGCATGGTAATGGGTCAGACAAAAGGTCACTACCCAGCACCTGTTATGGCTGTAAAAACAATCAAAGCTGCAGCAAACTGTGAACGCGCTGAAGCAATGGCGATTGAAAACGCTAACTTTGCTAAATTAGCAGCAACAAGCGAAGCTGCTGCACAAACAGGTATTTTCTTAGCTGACCAATACATCAAAGGTAAAGCGAAGAAGCAAGCTAAACACAGTGAACTTGAAATTAAACAAGCCGCTGTATTAGGTGCAGGTATTATGGGCGGCGGTATTGCATACCAGTCTGCTTATAAAGGCACACCTATTATCATGAAAGACATCAACCAAGATGCACTTGATTTAGGAATGGGCGAAGCATCTAAGCTACTTGGCAAAAAAGTACAACGTGGCCATATGGCGATGGATAAGATGGTTGCTACCTTAGGCAAGATCAAGCCAACGCTAAACGATTCAGACTTACAAAGCGCAGACATCGTTGTTGAAGCCGTAGTTGAAAACCCTAAAGTGAAGCAAGCCGTTCTTGCGGGCCTTGAAAAAGACTTACCAGCGGGCACTATCCTAACTTCAAATACCTCAACAATTCGTATTGACGAGTTAGCATCGGCACTTGAAAAACCAGAAAACTTCTGTGGTATGCACTTCTTTAACCCAGTGCCAAAAATGCCATTAGTAGAAATCAT
This sequence comes from Pseudoalteromonas sp. P1-26, assembly GCF_001401795.1. Classification (NCBI taxonomy): domain Bacteria; kingdom Pseudomonadati; phylum Pseudomonadota; class Gammaproteobacteria; order Alteromonadales; family Pseudoalteromonadaceae; genus Pseudoalteromonas; species Pseudoalteromonas sp. P1-26. Next base: position 23,327 of record NZ_LKDX01000050.1, read on the forward strand.
TCGTGGTGAAAAAACATCAGAAGCGACAATTAATGCGGTTGTTGATTACGCATTAAAACTTGGTAAATCACCAATCGTTGTAAACGACTGCCCTGGTTTCTTTGTAAACCGCGTACTATTCCCTTACTTTGCAGGTTTCAGCAAACTTGTTGTTGAAGGTGCTGACTTCACTAAAGTTGATAAAGTGATGGAAAATGTATTTGGTTGGCCAATGGGTCCTGCATATCTTCTTGATGTTGTAGGTATCGATACGGCTTACCACTGTACAGGTGTAATGGCTGACGGTTTCCCTGAGCGTATGGCTCGCCAAGATAAAGACCCAGTTACTGTATTTGCAAACGAAAAACGCTTTGGTCAGAAAAATGGTGCAGGTTTCTACCAGTACGCACCAGACCGTCGTGGTCGCCTGAAAAAAGCAAAAGATGCAACAGCAACTCAGTTACTAAGTGCTATCACTGATGCACCTAAAGATTTCGACAAACAAGAAATCATTGACCGTTGTATGATCCCGATGATCAACGAAGTACTACTTTGTTTACAAGAAGGTATCGTAGCGTCTCCACAAGAAGCTGACATGGCGCTAATTTACGGCATTGGTTTCCCTCCATTTAGAGGCGGTGCATTCCGTTACTTAGATCAAACTGGTTTAGCGAACTTTGTTGCGACAGCAGACAAGTACGCTCATTTAGGTGCGATTTACCAAGTATCAGATGAAACTCGCAAGTGGGCCGAAGAAGGCCGTGTATTCTATAAGGTGGAAGGATAAGAAACATGAATAATCCAGTAATCGTAGATTGTATCCGCACACCAATGGGTCGTTCAAAGAACGGCGTATTCAAAAACAAGCGTGCGGAAGATTTAAGTGCTCACTTAATGAAAGGTTTGTTAGACCGTAACCCAGCCGTTGATCCAGCATCAATTGATGATATTTACTGGGGCTGTGTACAACAAACTTTAGAGCAAGGCTTTAACATTGCTCGTAACGCATCATTACTAGCCGGTATCCCTCACTCAGTACCAGCTGTCACAGTTAACCGTTTATGTGGTTCATCAATGCAAGCATTACACGATGCAGCACGCGCTATTATGACTGGCGCTGGTGATACCTACATCATTGGTGGTGTTGAACACATGGGTCACGTACCTATGACTCACGGTAATGATTTTCACCCAGGTTTATCAACGTCTGTAGCACAAGCTGCTGGCGTAATGGGTTTAACTGCAGAATACCTTGCTACGCTGCACGGCATTAGCCGCGAGCAACAAGACGAATTTGCTTACCGTTCACACCAACGTGCACACGCAGCAACTGTTGAAGGTCGTTTCCGTCGTGAAATCCTGCCAATGGAAGGTCACGATGCAGATGGTTCTTTAATCTTAGTTGAAGACGATGAAGTAATCCGCCCAGAGACAACTGTTGAAGGCTTATCGCAACTACGCCCTGTATTCAACCCTGCATCAGGTAGCGTAACGGCAGGTACTTCTTCTGCACTTTCTGACGGCGCGTCAGCAATGCTTGTAATGAGCGAAGAGAAAGCAAAAGAACTTGGTTTACCAATTCGTGCGCGTATTAAATCAATGGCTGTTGCAGGTTGCGATCCATCAATCATGGGTTACGGCCCAGTTCCAGCTTCGCAAAAAGCACTTCAACAAGCAGGTATCACCATCGACGATATCGATGTTGCTGAGCTTAACGAAGCGTTCGCAGCACAATCTCTACCAGTGTTAAAAGACCTCGGTCTGATGGATGTGGTAGATGAGAAAGTTAACCTAAATGGTGGTGCAATTGCACTTGGTCACCCACTTGGTTGTTCTGGTTCACGTATTAGCACAACGCTTGTTCACCTAATGGAAGACAAGAACGCTAAATACGGTCTAGCAACTATGTGTATTGGTTTAGGCCAAGGTATTGCAACTGTATTTGAGCGCGTAGAATAACGAGCTCACACCAAACATCTTGGTGATAAAAAGGCGTACTGAATTGCTCAGTGCGCCTTTTTTATTTGCTTTGCTTTCGGTTATTGAAACTGGCAGCAATAGAAAGTTAAAATAGCCGCTTATTAATCGTCTCTTTCACCTAAAAGGTCAGCCATGAGTTTTGATAATCCCGATCACCAATTAGATGCACTTGGCCTACGTTGTCCAGAACCTGTTATGATGGTGCGTGGCGCAGTACGTAAAATGAAAGATGGCGAAACATTACTGATCATCGCCGATGACCCATCAACCACCCGTGATATCCCAAGCTTTTGTACTTTTATGGATCACACACTAGTGGCAAAAGATGTAGAACAAGCACCGTATCGATACTTGGTGAAGAAAGGGTTATAACAACGAGTTTCGAGTTTCGAGTTTCGAGTTTCGAGTTTCGAGTTTCGAGTTTCGAGTTTCGAGTTTCGAGTTTCGAGTTTCGAGTTTCGAGT
>NZ_LKDX01000051.1:0-25713 GCF_001401795.1 Pseudoalteromonas sp. P1-26
TCTGGTAAAAAGTACCTGACCATGGATGGAGCTGAATAGGTGAAATCAGAGGGTAAACTGGAAATTACAGACGAATTGTTGCTTTATCTTTTCATTGTTGATAAAATCAACACTGTGAAAAATTAATCAAGGAGTAGAGGTGTGTACAGAATACTTTTAACACTTATGCTTGCAGGTGCATTATTAGGTGTATCGAACGCGGCAATAGCGGATATAGAGAGTGAACTAGTAACTTACCGCATTGTAACGGAAGATTCAGAAGAAATCCGCGAGGAAACTAACGCGGTTTCCCCAAATGATGTTATCGAATATGAGCTGCGTTACACGAATGTATCTGAACGCCCAATAACAGGGTTGCGTATTGTAGGCCCTATTCCAACCGAAACAACTTATATAGCTAACTCTGCAAGCGCTTCAATTATGACCTCTCTTGAGGTGAGTATTGATGGCGGGACTTCTTTTGCAGCTGAGCCTCTGATTGTTACAGATAGCTCTGGCACGCAAACAGAAATATCTGCGGATGAATACACTCAAATTCGGTGGAATTCCTTAGTTGGAATTCAACCCGGAGAAACACACGTATTTACATATCGCGTAGTGGTGAACTAATTGCTAACGGTTTGTTGTGTGTATTAGAGAGCGAATTGGTAGTTCTATTCGCTCAAAATAGTAACAGCCCTTGGTGCTAAGCGCTTTCGTGAAAAATAGGGAAATAAATTATAATTATGACGAACTTTAAGTCCAACAGCTCTCACGTTGGAAGATTTGTTCTTGCTTTAGGTGTGCTTTTGTTAATGCTTGTTGCACAAGCATCTGCAATGGCAGCTACGCCTGCGGGAACCGATATTCGAAACAGAGCTACCGTTACTTATGAGGATGTTAACGGTAATCAATACTCGGCTCAATCAAATGAATCAATTGTTACGGTAGCTGAAGTATATTCAGCAACAATTGAAAACGATAGCAACCTGAATGGTGCACCAGGGCAAACGGTTTACTTTAGCCATACCCTTGTAAATACAGGTAACGCAATCGATACCTTTAACCTCTCTGGTTTTGCTGGGTCTGATGCAGCAACTCCGGGTGCAGCCTACAGCGTGTATCTGGACCAGAACGGTAATGGTTTGCCAGATGCGGGCGAATCTATTGTTACTCAAGTTACGTTAAACCCAAATCAGCAAGTACAGCTGATTCTTGCTGTGCCTGTTCCTGCGGCAGCAACGCTAGGTACACAAATAGATTCCACTATACTTGTGCAATCTGTTGGCGGTGGTGCGGGTGTGGTTCTCGATATCGGAACGAACAGCGATGCTGGTACTTATGATTCAGATAGCGATGGTACACCTGATGGTAACGATAGCCTAAACAACGTAGTTACGGTTACTACGGATGCCGTTTTAGTTGCAACTAAAACAGCGGTAGTAAACGCAGCCACTAACACTGTTCGCTATACCTTACAAGTAGCTAATACGGGTGGGAATACGGCTGAGAATGTAAATATATTCGATACTATTCCGACTAATAGTAGCTTTGTGGAAGTAAATGCAATTAATGGTTTGTTAGCATCTAATGGCGATACATTCCGTGATGCCGCCGGCGTTGATACGGCAATACCAAGCGATCCTACTACTATTGTGCTAACCGAAGTTGATGAGCCTGCGGGCATTGATATGAACGGTAACGGTATATCGGGTGAAACTGCGGTTGATGGTATTTTCTTCAACAATGCTTCGATGGCTCCGGGTACTACGGTATCAATTACTTTCACAGTATCATTTGACCCAACGGCAGTTAGTGCAGGTTCACAAATTCGTAACGTGTTTGTTGCGCAAGGTGATACTGATGGCGGTGGTACTCCAAATGATCCGGTACCTTCGAATAGCACAACAACTACTGTAGGCCAAATCTACACGGTTGATGTATCGGATACTGGTGATGCAGCGGACGACGATGGCTCAGTTAACGATATCGCGCGTCAAGATACTGCTGGTGCTGGTTCTACTGTTGGTTTTGCTAACGTGATTACCAACAATGGTAACGGTACAGACATTATCGATTTTGAACTTTTGAACGACGCAGGTGCGGCTTATGCCGGCGCTACTGCGCTTCCTGCGGGTGCGCAAGTGTTCCCTGCGGGTACACAGTTCTCATTCTGGAACGAAGCAGGAACAGTGCAGTTAACCGATACCAATGGTAACGGCCGTGCTGATACTGGCGAGCTGGCTCCAGGCGCAAGTTTACGTATCCAAGTAAAAGCACGACTGCCGGCTGGATTTTCTGGTACCGGACCTTTTGTTGCGACTATGCGTGCTACATCAGCAAACGATCCTTCGGCCACTCCAGCCAGTAACACTAAACTTGAAGTTTTAGGTCAAATCTCAGCTCCAACAGTGGATTTGGCAAACAGCTATAGTGTTGATCTTGTTGATGCTGGCGTGGATGCTGATGCATTTAGTGCAACTACACCAATCACGACAGAAACCGCACAGGTTGGTGGTACAGCCACGTTCCCATTGTTCTTAGCGAACAACTCGGGTAATTCGCAATCGTTTTTCTTACAGTCAACTTTGCCTGCGGGATGGTCGGTAACTTTCCGTGAGTTGGGTATTGATTCGAACGGCGATGGCGTTATTAACAATGCTGCAAATGCCGGGAATACGGTTTCTTCTTCACCGGCATTGCCAGGTGGCGCGGTTTATCACTATGAAGCAGTTGTACAAGTATCTGCAGTGGTATCGCAATCACTTGCTGAGTTTACAGGTGCTGTGGGTGGTGTGAACGGTGATGATATTGGTGGTGCGTATCCGATAATTTTCACGGTTGCCTCTACTTCTGATGGCGCTGTTACCGATACCAAGCTTGATGCGGTTGATGTTACGGCTAATCGGAATATTGATGTAACTCCGGATGGTGCGAACCAAATTCAACCGGGCGGTAATGTAACGTATTCACACATAATCGCAAACATTGGTAACTCAACAGAAGCACTTGAAATTACAGGCCAAAATAGCTTGGCTGCCGATGGTTGGTCGAACAACACGCAGTTGTTTGTTGATACCACCGGCAATGGCGAACCTGATGCTTGGGTGCAGATTAATAACCTAGTTACAGGTACTGTATTTGCTCGTTCACCTTCTGGCACGATTATGCAGATTGAGGTTGATAATAGTGGTGCAAACCCTGTAATCACCTTAGAGCCTGCACAGCGTTTAGATGTACGTGTAATTGTGTATGCTCCAGCGGCAGCACCAGCTGGCAATATCGATCAGTTTACTCTAACTGCTTCGAATGCCAACGTTACAGGCACAGCAATAGATAGTTCTGAAGTTATTGTTGGTCAGTTGCGTTTGCAAAAATCAGCTTTCGTTGACACGAGCTGTGCATGTGCAGGTGGATCGCCAACTTGGCCAGCTGATAACTTGTTTGAAGCAAATCCAAGTGGAACGGTATTACCAGAGCAGTGCATTGTTTGGCGCTTAACAACGGTGAACGAAGGTAGTGCAGCAGCGCAAAACGTTGTGATTTCTGATGCAACAACTGCCTTTACAACCTTCCAGAATGCTCGTGATGCAATTCGTTTATCTGATGGTAATGCTGTACCTAATAGTGGTACAGCTCCTGAAGTTAATTGGAATGTAGGTAACTTGCCTTCGGGTGACCAAGCCACAGCTCAATTCTGTGTAGTGGTTAATTAATACTTAAAGCCGTTGTGCGCGCTGTGTGAATACAGTGTGTGCAACGGCTTTATTTTTTAATGCGCTCTTGGAACGAGAGCTTATTAAAAAATAAGAAATAAAAAACTAAAATTATAACTTTGTTACCTGGATGGTACAGGCATGTGGAAAGTAGCAACCTACACGTTTTATGCTTTATTGCTGTTGGCAAGCTTTGCAGTGGATGCAAATACGCCACCGAATACTGCAATATACAATCAAGCGCACGCTTCTTATTATGACGAAGAGTTTGGCATTACTCATGAAGTGATTTCGAATACTTCGCGAGTGATGGTTGGACATAGCTATAGTTTTATTCTTGATGACGAGAAGATAAAATATGTTGCCCCCGCGCAGCAAGTTCATTTTGACCACATTGTTACCAACACTGGAAACTCTATTGATAGCTACACGCTTTTGTTTGAAAACCTTGAAGGTGATGATGGCGAATTAGTAAATTTACGTGCTTACCATGACGTGAATGCTAACGGTGTTGTGGATGCTGGCGAACCAGAAATTAGTTCTATTCAAAATCTTGAACCTGACGCTAGTGTTAATATCGTTGTACTCGGTAACACGCGAGCTAATCAACGGAATAATGATGAAATCGATATATTAGTGACGGTAACATCGCAGCATGATGCGAGCGATGTTAAAGCAGTTACCGATAAAGCGATTGTTCGTGAAGGTGCGATTTTTACTTTAAATAAATTCTCTCACCAGCAATGTGAAGCGCCATTAACGGCCGGAGAGTTGATTCATTACAGCATTGAATTTTCTAATACAGGCACCTCACTTCCAAGCCCGCGGACGATTTCACTTGACGGTGTGCCTTATCAAGGCGTTGTGTTGGAGGATAAAATTCCAGCAAATACTTTCCTACTTCCTAATCAAGATTTAGATGTTTCACCTATTCAAGCTATTCCATTGGTGCGCTTGAGTGGCTCTGAATCGCAAAACTGGCAGCCATACGAGAGTTGGGATGGCACGGTTCCCGCCGTGAGTTTTGGATTGCTTATTCCGGTTGCGAACGTGCAGCCTAACCAATCGGGTAGTGTTTCTTTTGCGGTTCAAATAGAGCCCGGTGTTTCTAATAACACAATGATATACAACCAAGCTGAAATTGACTTTTCGGGTACGAACAGTGACATTTTATTTTCGAATCGAGTGTGTAACTCAGTAGCCGCCCAGAATGTACCCGAGATTCGTTTTCAATCTGCTCGGCCAGAAATGGTGGCAAGTGGGCAGGTGAAACATAGTAATGATGCTCACTTTATGGATACCAGCATATATTCGATGCCCGGTGAGCAAAGTTATGATGCGTTGCTGGATGGTGTTTTTCTTCGATTAGTAGCCTCTCAACTAAATCGGGATCTTGATAAACACGATTTCGTTCACGAAAATGGCGTTGAACTTTTATTAGCACGGGTTGAATCACAGCTGAGTGGTGATTCGGTTCAAGTAGTCATGAAAGAAACTGAACGGAATTCAGGTGTATTTAGAAGCTTGCAACCATTGGTTCTTAGCGGTATTCGTACAGCCGATGGTGAAATATGTTCGAGCAGTGCAACTGCCGCATCGGCTTTCGAATTCACATCTACTACTACTACCAACGAAGTTCTAGGCCAAGGTTGTTATTTGAACAGCGCTTTTGGCGATATTCTGAATGTTACGTTTGATGTGCCAGTTGAACAGGCTGCTGGCTTTGGCCAACGCATGATTCGCGTTTCTGATGTTGCTGCAGTTGAACCTTCGGGGCGTGTTTTTGATACGTCTTCGGGGAAAGCGGTTAATGGCGCACTGGTAAGCTTGTTTCAATCGAAGCAAGTGTTCTCGAATGCAGGCCCTAGTGCATGTGCATCGCTTACTGCGGAAGACTTTGAACCTGCTCGAGATCGATTTACTGGTGAGGTAATTCCTGCGTTCGATAGTGGGAGCATGAACCGAAGTGGGAATTCCGATGGATTGTACAGTTTTGCGCGTGCGGCAACAGACCATTGCTATTACATTGGTGTAACTCCGCCTGATGGCTATGAGTTTCCATCAAGTGTTTCACCTATTTCCTTACGCGCATTTTCTTCAAACTTAGGCGAGCATTCTTATGGCTTAATTGGTTACCTTGGTGACGGTGGTAGATTACAGCCTGTTGGCGACGGAATGACCACTACCAACGAACAAGGGGACTCAAAAGGGGCTTTTTCTCTTGGTTTAGCTTGGTTTCCTGATATTCCATTAGACCCTGAAGATTCACTTGTGGCGGGTGAATTGTTTCTAGAGAAAACGGTAGATACCGAAGTTATTGCTGCTGGTGATTATGTGTCTTATCGATTGAGTATTAGCAACTCAAGCGCTGTTCCGTTGTTAGGTTTCCGCATCGTTGATAAGCCTGCTTACGGGCTTCGCTACGAATCAGGGACCGCTCGAATGACAGTAGGGAACGGTGTGGCGATAGAGTTACCAGATCCCGTTCGTGATGAGGGCGGTTATTTAGTGTTTCCTCGAATACGTGATGAAAACGGGGCGAATTTATTATTGGAGCCAGGTGCTACGCTTGATATTACGTATGTAATGCGCGCGTCGGTAGCTGTAAATAATGGTCGATTAGTTAACCAAGCCAATGTAACTGCTCGTAACGAGGGTGGCTTTTTATTTACATCAAATGAAGCAGAAGCTTCAGTGACGGTTCGGAACGAGGGAGTTTTATCTGATCGCGGTATTATATTTGGTAAGGTGTTTGTAGATACTACGTGCTCAAGTACTCAGGAGCTCGGTGAGTGGGTTATTCCTGGTGTACGTTTGTATCTACAAGATGGAACATGGGTAGTAACCGACGAAGATGGCATGTTTAGTATTCACGGTTTACGCCCAGGTTTAAAAACACTTGCTGTCGACCCTGCCACAATGCCGGCTGGCGTTACTTTAAAACCGATCACAACACGTCACGCAGGAGATGGAACAAGCCGGTTCGTTGATTTAGTACCCGGAGAAATGCATCGAGCTGATTTTGCCATTGCGTGCCCTGATGCTCGGAATATCGTTCGTGTGCGGGCGGATATTGAAGCGCGTAGAGAAAACGCAAATAGTGAGTGGGTTTACGATAGTATTCTCGCCAATGATCCTCTGCGCAACAGAGCTGCTGGAACACGTATTCGAAGTGCCGGTGCTGGTGGTGATTTAGGTAGTGGCTTTTACGATGAAACGTTGAGCCGTGGTTTGGACCCGATGCGGTCTGCTGAGCGCGAGACGCCACAAACTTCAATAGCTGAAGGGCAACTCACTTCACCGTTGGCCGATGCTCCTGAGATGCTTGAATCTGTTGATCAAGCTCGTATTATTACCAGTGAACAAGCAACAGCAGGCGTGGTACTGTGGCCTGAAAACGGCGTTAGCCGCGATGGCCGTTTGCAGGTTGTTGTGCAAGCGGGCGTTACACCAGAGTTGACTATTAATGGCAAGGCAGTAGCGAAAGAGCAGCTCGGTGAGCAAATCGAAAATATTTCTGAGCAAGGGCAAGTTGTAACTTGGTATGGCTTGCAGTTTACGCCAGGCGAGAACCATGTTGTTGTTCAAGCGGTAGACCCCTTTGGTAATTTACGCACGCTTATTGATACTATGATTGTGCGCCCGGGATCGGCAAAAGCCCTGCAGTTAACCGCTCAGGATGAACCGTTTTTTGCTGATGGCGGCACAACTCGTATGCCGATTACAATTGAGCTGTTTGATAGTGAGGGCTATCACGCAAGTGGTTCTAATGTAGTTACTTTATTAGGTAATGATTTACGTTTTGCGGAAGCGGATTTGCAACCGGATACCATGGGCCAACAGGTACGCATAGTTGATGGGAAAGGGACTATTCATCTACTTAGCTCTTTTCAAACAGGCTCTCGAGATGTGCATGCTCGCTTTAACGATTTGAACGACAGTATTGCGGTGCAGCAAATAACACCAGTCCGCGAACTTTTCGCTACGGGTTATATTTCAGCGAAAAAAGTTTGGGGTGATTTTACCAATAATGGTGATGTTCCAGCCGATATTGAATCAATCGAACAAGAACAATCGGGTTTAGAGAGCGGTATGTTTGTAACGGGCTCTGTAGGTGAACGTACAACCCTAACGTTGGCTTTTGATAGCGAACGCGCATTGAGTGATGAAGAAGAGATACGCCGTGATCTTAACCCTGGTGATTATTATCCGGTTTCTGGTGATGCATCTATTCGTGGGTATGATGCAAAAAGCCAAAGCCGTGTGTATGCTCGTGTAGAACGTGGTGCGAGTTCGTTACTTTGGGGCGATTTTGTTACTGATGCGAATACGGATTTCCAAGATGTTGGGCGTATTCAGCAAATTCTAACGGGGGCCAATCTCACTTTTGATAATCAAACGACTCGGCTTCAGTTGTTTGGTGCGAAAGTTGATTATCAGCAAGTAACTGAAGAAATTCGGGGTAACGGTACGGCATTGTTGTACCAAACTTCAGCGCCGCCAGTTCGTGAATCTGAAATTATAGAATTTATTGTTCGCGATAGAAATAATCCTGGATTAGTTATAGAGACACGGCCGCTGCGCCGAGGCGTTGATTACTCGATAAATTATTTCACGGGTGATTTACGTTTCTTTGATGTCATTCCCTCAGTTGACGATGAGTTCAACCCTGTATTTTTACGTATTACCTACAATGTTGATGGTAGCAGTGTGGATTACGATGTGTATGGTGCGCGCTTGCAGCATAAGCTTTCTGATTCTTTGACCCTAAGCGGCAGCTTCACTGAGAACTCACATGATATTGACGGTTATAGTTTATCGAGTGTTACTTCGCTTTATGAATTGGGGAATCGCACGCGTGCTTTTGCTTCATACGGGCGGATGCAAAATCTAATTGATGAAGATGGCGATGCTTTGAGCGTTGGTTTGCAACACCAATGGGAAAACGGCAGCTTTACTGATATTCGTTGGGCTCGCGCTAATGATGGCTTCCGTAATCCTACCTCAGGTATTGGTGAAGCTAGAGAAGAACTGCGCGCTGAACATGAACAGCAAATTTCTTCACGAACTTCTGCTCGATTTGAAGCTCGAAAAACACAAGATTTGAGCACTGATGCAGAACAAAGTAGCGTTGCTTTTCTCGCGCTACGCCAGTTTGATAATGTTCGGGCTACCGTAGGTTCGCGTGCTATTGAGCAGCGGGATACTGACGGGGATGATCGTTTTGGCACTTATATTTTAGGTCTGGCGAGTGGTTTTGATGTGTTTGGTAAACCGCTAACGCTTGGTGCGGAATATGAGCAAGCGTTTAGCGACTCAAGTAAGCAACGGATAGCCGCAGATGCTGATCTGGCGATTACGCAGAATACAGGTTTTTATGCTCGTTATGAGTTCTTGAATAGCATTGCGGGAATGAATCAAATTACCTCGGATGTAGAAACGGAGCAGTTTGTTGCGGGTGTTCGTACGCGGGCATTTAGTAATACCGACCTATTCTCTGAATACCGCTTGCGTGGTGCCCAAGATGGGCAGGACGTAGCGTTAGCGAATGGTGTTCGTTCTGCCTTTGAAATCGAACCAGGGTTAACTTGGAGCCCGTCGGTGGAATGGATTCGGGTACTTGATGGTAATGAGAGCCAAGCCGCTACGGCATATTCTTTAGGTTTCGAGGATATTCGGTCGGCGAATCGGCGAACGCTTGGACGAGTTGAAACTCGGTTCGGTAACGGCCGCCGTTATTACGGTGTTTCCTTGGCCAATATTTGGCGTATTTCGCAGAATTGGTCAGGTGTGATTCGGAATGATATGCGGGTTCAATATTCTGATACAGAATCACGAAATGGCGATCATATTGTAACGCTTGGTTTTGCTCGTCGGCCTCGACTCGATAACAAGCATCATTCAATGTTCATGTATCAATGGCGTAAACATTGGGGCGGCGATTTAGGGCCAGATCGCGTTGCTCATGTATTAAGCAATCACCATAACTTGGAATTGAAAGCCGATCTTGTGCTGTCGGGCCGAATTGGTGGTAAGTGGCAATCATTTGAGCAAAATGATTTAGCGCTAAGCAATGCTATTTATATTGCTGATGGTCGGGTTATTTGGGGTGTGACTCGGCGTTTAGATATCGATGTTCGCGCTGGTATTATGAGTGCTCGTGATGAGAATGAGCAACGCTTTAGTTATGGAATAAGCGCTAACTATTTGATTAGAAAGAATCTGCGTATGGGTGTTGGTTATAATGTACGTGGCTTTAAAGATAATGATTTAGATCCTGAAGGCTATAATGCGCAAGGCCTCCATATTGGCTTGGATTATAAAATTAGCGCTGATGATTTTGCCTGGATTGGCAATACAGCTGCCGGCATACGTTCGTTTATTGGAGCAAACTAATGAAAAAGAAACCATTATTGAGCATGTTATTTCTTGTGGGGGCTTTATCAGGTTGCGCCAGTATGGATGAACTGTATGCTGATTACGATTTAATGTGTGAAGCACCCCAAGCGCCTTTTAATTCTGTGGTGGTAGTAAACTCCATGATAGAGGAGATTACCACGCGTTGGGAGCCTGCGGTCTATTTTGGCTTTGATAGGGGCGAGTTAAACGATGCTGAGAAGCTGCGCTTACAGCCAAACTTAGACATCATGGCAGCGAACCCGGAGTACAAAATCAGTATGCAGGCGTTTACCGACCAGTTAGGTAATGCTGATTATAACTTGAGTTTAGCCAATGAAAGGTTACAAGCAGTGATCCGTTACTTTACTGAAAACGGAGTTTCACGAGATCGTATGGTGACAGGATCGGCAGGTCAGGAAATGTTGCTTTCAACGGATGACAATGTGTCTGAACGAGTTTACAACCGCCGTGTAGAACTGATGCTTTTAGATTCAAACGGGCGTCCGTTATCGCTACGAGTAGTTCAAGATGCAGATGAAGAGGCGTTTGTTGCGCCGGAACCAATTCGATAGGGGAAGTTGAGTGGCGATGCAAATAACAAGGTGGTTTTTCACAACTATATTGGTTGTATTATTCAGTGGGCTATCCTATTCCGCGGTAGCGGACGTAGTACCCGCTGGTACGGTAATTAAAAACCAAGCATCGGCAACATACCGTACTTGCATCGACGACTCATGCTCTCAGGCCACTGAAGAGCGGAGTATTACGTCTAATATAGTTGAAACTTTAATTCAGGGAGTGCCTGCATTTGAGTTTTTAACTGATCAACGCTTACCTGCTATTTCTGATCGACCGGTATACTTTGCACACACAATTTCGAATATTGGTAATGTTGCTGATAGATATCAGATTTGTGTGAGCGCGGTGGATGCTCAAGTTTCAGAGTGGCGCGTTTATGCTGATACTGATCTGGATGGCAGGCCTGACCCGGGTCAAATTTTATTGAGTAGTGATGATGGCAGCGCATGTTTACCCAACCTCACAAACTCAATAGATCCAAGTGAAACTTGGGGTTTAGTGATTGAAGTGATTGCGAATGGGGCTGCTGGCTCGGTTTTACTTTCTGCCATAGAACTTGAAGCAACTAGCTCTGATGACAATACCTTAAACCAAACGGTAGTTGATAGTGTTGAATTTATTGAAGGGCCTCTAATCGAGGTTTTGAAATCAATGCCTGTGCGTGTTGGAGGTTCCCCCAGTGGCCCTTATACGGTGCGTTTAGCGTATCGAAATGTTTCTAATTTCACAGCCTCGTCGGTGGTATTGGAAGATATTTTACCGACAACTTTTTTTGATGGACAAGGCCAACCGCAAACCGGTGGGTTTGAGTATGTGCCTGGTTCTGGCCGCTGGAGCCAAACGGGTAATACCGCTTTAACTGATGACGATGATGGCGTCGAGGGGGGAGGAACCGAACCCGCTTCCTATTGTGCATATGATGGCACAGCTGCAAATGTAGATTGTCAGGATAGAGTGCGGTTTGAATTAGCAACGTTACCGCCTGGTGGCGAAGGTTATATCGAATTTGCTGTACAGGTTGTTGGCGGTATTTCGACTGGTGGACGGATACTGAATATTGCAGGGTATTATTATAACAATGAAGACAATACCGTTGTGTATGCGCAAAGCGGTTCAGGGCCTGTAGGTGGCGCAATAACCCCGTTTGATACCAACGTAGTACCTTTTCAAATAAAATCATCCGCCACTGCTCCAAGCGTGGTTGTGAACGATAGCTCTACTGATATAAACATCGGTGTGGATGATAGTTTGGATTCGGGAAATCGCGTTGAGATCGCGGCAGCTGGGCAAGGCGCGGTGATTCGTTTTACTAACTATATTTGGAACACAGGTGATGGTGTTGATACCTTTGATTTAAATGTTGATCGGGCACTGAACCGCGTTGGCGCTAGCTTAGCAAACCCATTTCCTGATAACGCCATTGTACGTGTGTTACAAGCAGATGGCGCAACGCCTTTGTTGGATACTTCGAACAGTGGCCGAGTAGATACCGGCCCTATACCTTTGCCTAATTTTGATACCGGTGCGTGTTCTGGCCGTTTTGTTACGAGCGCAGACAATACCCGTTGTGGTTTACCTGTAGTTGTTGAAGTGGAATTGCCGGCCGATGCAGTAGGTGGCCCTTATGAACTGACGTTAGCAGCTACCTCTAATGTTGATACTACTGTAACCAATGCGGTAAGTAATATCTTACTTTCTGTGGTACCGGCAACGGTTGATATCACGAATAATTTGCCGCTGAGTGCTGGAAGCGCGCCTGGTGCAGGTGTAGGCCCGGAACCAACAGCAGTAACCACGATTTCATTAATGCCGGGTAATACTGGAACGTTTACCTTGTATGTGAATAACACCGGTGATCGTCAAGACCAATATCAACTCGCTGCAAGTACCACTAACTTTGCGGCTGGTACTCTATATCCTGGGTGGCTCGTGAGTTTTTATCGCGATGGTGGGGCTGGGGATTGTACATCTCTGGGTAACGCGATTGATGTAACTGATATTATTCCAGCGGGCTCAGCCCAGTTGGTTTGTGCGCATGTGCAAACGGCTGCAAATGCTGAGGTTGATGTATATGATCTGTATTTTCGTGCGTCATCGTTGTTGAGTGCCGCACAAGATATTAAATTGGATGCGGTAGAAATACTCGGCGCGCCTGATATTTCATTTTCCCCAGATCAATTTAACCAAGTTGTTCCGGGTTCTAGTGTTAGTTATACCCATCAGATTAAAAATACAGGAACTGTACCGCTTTCGAGTATTCAACTCACAGCAACGCCACAGGCTGAAGATGACAATGGTTGGGCTGTATTGGTGTATGAAGATGATGGTAACGGTGTTTGGGGCCCAGAAGATGAAACAATACCTTTAGGTGGCGTTTTAGGAACTGATAATGGAGATGAAATTCTTTTACCTGGCGAATCAATTACCGTGCATGTACGAGTTTTTGCTCCTGCCTCGGCGGTGCTTGGGGATATTAATGTTAAAACGATTACCCTCACTACTACTGTAGGCTCGGATACCTTAGAACGTTCGGTTACTGATAGTACATCAACGAGCCAAGGCAACACGCTTATCTTTAAAGAGCAAGCCTTGGATAGTAATTGTGATGGTGTTCCTGATGGCCCGTTGGCCTGCACGGGTGATAGCTGCTTTAGCACTAGTGTTTTCCCGGTGCACCCAGGGCAATGTGTTCTGTATCGTTTAACGGCCCGAAATCAAAGTGCTGAACCGGTATTTAATGTACTGATTAACGACCGAACTCAAGCTTATACCACTTATTTCCAGACGGCCCTTAATTGCAGTAGCCCAAGTGGTTCCTGTAATGCGGATGTAACGACACCGAATGATGGTGGTGTTGGCGATATTCAGGCAGATATCGGTGTATTGCAGGCCGGTGAGCAGGCCATACTCATTTTCGGAGTGAGAGTGCGCTAAAAATGAAAAAAAAATCAGTTAAAGCCGCGGTTCTTGCTGCTGGATCAATATCGTTGTTATCGGCTGTACATGCAGCAGACATTAATGCGTTGTTCAATACACCTGCGGGCAGGGCGCAAATGGCTAATGCTCTTTTGGGACCTGCAGAATTTAGCGATGTTATCATTGAGAACTTGGTTGTTGAGCACGGGTTAACCGATTCAGGTAATGTTAACCGACAGCAAATAGGTTTTGTCCAGAATGCAGGGCCTTCGATTGGTATTACCCAAGGTATTTTGCTTGCTACCGGTTCTGTGAATGACATAGCTAGGCCAGCGAGCTTTTTCCTTGATCGAGCACTAGGCACGAGTGCTAATACCTTGCTTTCAAGTGTGATGCAATCAACAGCCACGAACGACCCTGTGGTTATTTCTTTTGACGTAACCCCAGAACGGGACCGACTCAACCTTACTCTTGTATTTGGTTCTGAAGAATACCCTGATTATGCGTGTTCTCAGTATAATGATGCCTTTGGTATTTTCATCGAGGGTGGTGAATTTACAACGGCCAAGAATATAGCCATAGAACCAGGTAGTGGTACAACGATTACTATCAATAATATCAACGGTTCTACAATTGGCGAACCTAACCCGAGTGGGTCGGGAACATGTGGTAGTGCTCTTTTCTATAGGCAGAATTTACTCGCAACGCCTGCTGGAACCGATATCGCGTTGAACGGGTTTACCTCGCCAATAACGGTTGCTGAGCCGGTTACCCCAGGGGAAACGTATCGGGTTTCGTTAATTATTGCTGATGCCGTGGATGGGCGATATGACAGTGCCGCGTTTTTTGGGTTGCTCTCCAGTACTTGGAGTTTTGATGTTGATTTATCGCTTGATGTTGAAGTTTCGGGGGGCTTTATTGATGGAACGCCTTCATTTGAGTTCGGCCAAGAAGCGGTATTTGAATTAGTAGTAGAAAACCAAGGGCCCGCAGGTTCAGGCGCAGTTCAGGTAGAGTTCCCTTTTCCTTCCGATTTATTCAACTTCACCGAAGCTGTGGGCGAGGGTAGTTACGATGCAGGTACAGGATTATGGACTATTGGCTTTCTTCCTGCGAATGAAACACGGACTATTGAGATTAAAGGGATAGCAAACGCTCCAGGCTCTCGGGCTTTGTTTACGGAAATTATTTCGGGTACGGGGGAAGATCCAAATTCACGGCCAGGTAACGGCCCACGGACACCTGTGGAAGATGATGAAGCTACGATAAATCTGCAAGTTATTGAATCACCAGAAGTATGCCCAACGGGAACCGATATTACTGGCTCTGGCTTAGCTAGTTCTGGTTCCGGAGCGTTTTTAAGCACTATGTATTGGTTAGATTGGGGCTGCGGCACTCTTGATGAATTTAATCCGGGTGATTGGGTTTCGAAGCGTTGGGAATTTGGGAATGTAGAAATTCGCGCCTTGTTGGGGAATATTACTGCGCCACTGCAGCCTTATGTTTCCGGCACTTGGGCTGGCGATGCGTTTCAAATTGCGTATTCGGGAGTGAATCCGGTAGGTTTGGCGAATTTATCAGGAACAGGCCACTCTTTTGATATTGTTTGGGAAAAGCGCGTTAATGGTGTTCAAGTACCAATGGATTTGGTAGTGGTAGATGCCGAAAGTACGAATGCTGGTGAGCAGTTAGTAATGCGCTCGAATGGCGCCCCGTGGGAGTTAATTGAAGTTTCTCCTGGTGCTGATATAAGTATGGCGTGGGAGCTTGCTGGCCAACAAATTCGGGTAGCGCCTGCTGGTAGTGGTGGTGGTTCGTTTTTAGCGGTAACAAGTGATGTTTCTTTTACCTCGCAGCAGTTGATAGATCCCGGAATACAAGCTATCGGTTTTGGTGTTCCGGTACAGATTGATTTTGGCGACTTGCCCGCATCATACCCTGATAGTGGTGGCCATTATCTTCGTTATGAGGCTACTGCGGGCGGTAAACCAAGTACCGCAACACCTATAACATCGATTTCTCAGGCATCATGGCAGCCGCAAGCGGATACACCGTTTATCGGGGCTGTTCGACCTAGCCCTCGGCTTGGGCCAACAAATTCTGCGAATGCGGATGCTCACGTTGAAGATGAAGGCGTGTTATTACCTGCTCGTTTTGTTCCGGGAGAACAGACGACAATCAGTATTGAAGTAGATGAGGCAACTGTAGGTTCAGGTTACCTCCAAGGGTGGATAGATTGGAACCAAGATGGTTCATTTAACGGCATTGGCGAGCATGTTGTGATCAACCTGCGAGATAATGGTGCTGCGGATACTAATCCGGTAAATGGTATCATTACTGTTCAGGTATTCGTACCGCCGAATGCTCAACTGGGGAACACGTTTGCCCGCTTCCGTTTTTCGAGTGAGCAAGATATCCCGTTTTCGGACCAGTTAGCGCTTGATGGCGAAATTGAAGATTATGAGATAAATATTGGTTTCGAGCCTGATGGCGCAACGCTTCGCGGTATGGTTTTCAATGATAATGGCACAGGATCAGGCACGGCTCATAATGGCTTAATTGATGGTTCTGAAGTAGGCGTTGCGGGGGCGTTGGTGCGGGCATTTGCTGGCGTTACCGCTCCAGGTGAATGTAATACATCGGCTCCCGAGCTTGCGCGAACGGTTACTGCGGGTGATGGCAGTTGGCAATTGAAATTTGATATTGCTGATTCTGGTAACCAAGCTTGTATCTTGGTGCAACCGGCGGGTGGCGTTTTCTTGGTTAGTGAAGATGCGGGCACGGGCATTGTTGATTCGGCTGTCGCCGACGATGGGCAAATGAGTTTTGTGGTGCCCTCGGCGATCACGGTTTGGGAAGATATTAATTTTGGTGTTGTGCCTAAATCTGTGCTTGAGCCGGATAACCAAGGTGTTTCTGAGCCGGGCTCGTCTATCAATTATTATCATCGTTATAAAGCACAAACTTCAGGTGTTGTAGATTTCTCCGCTACTGTGGAGGCGCAATCGCCAAATACGTTAGATTGGGCGCAAACGCTGTATCAAGATCTATCGTGCTCGCAGAATGTTAGTGTGGGCGCGCCAATAACGAATATAAGCGTAGTGGCGGGTGATGAAATTTGTTTAGTACTGCGGGTATTTGTACCAGCAAATGCACCAGTTGGTGCGTTTCATCAAGTTCAGATTACTGCTGATAATGCGCTTTCGGGAACTGCGCGTGTGGATTCGGCTGTAGCTTTTGATAATACGGGTGTGCAGAGTGGGCGCTTACGGTTGGATAAGTTGGTGCGTAATATTGGTCCCGATGGTGTAAGCGGTACAGCCGATGATGTAGATACTGTAGGCTTATTGAGCAACCAGGCAAAGCCTTGTGATGTAATTCGCTACTCTGTTTTCTTTGCTAACGATGGGACAATGGATTTGGATGAGGTTGTAATTTACGACCAAGTACCAGCCTTCACTGAGCTTGCTCAGCCAATTTCCTGTCCGGGAACGCTGCCGAGTGGTATATCGGCTTGCCAAGTTGCAACTCCAAATGGAGCGAATGCTCAAGGATACGAAGGCGGATTGCAATGGCAGTTTACGGGGCAGTTGGGCCCAGGCGAGACCGGTGAGCTTAGCTTCGATGTTCGTGTGAAAGGCTTGCTTCCAAATACGGTTGGGGCGAGCTGCTCGGCATTATAGAAAATGGGGTCGTTGTCGCGTTTCTCTGGCACCAAAATTACTATGCGGCTTTAGCTGAACTTTCTAGCGCTTACCAAACCAAGTGTTATGCTTTAGAAAAGTAAAGGTCGTTGTCTGCGTTGTGTGTCCCTCAACTGATGTTGAAAAGGAGCCAGAGAACACAGACAACGACCCCATCTTCAAAAAGGTGCCAGAGAACAGGGACAACGACCCCATCTTCTAAACTTCCTTGGTGTGCGTAAACGTAATCTCCGGGAAGCGTTCTTGCGTGAGCGATAAATTCGCCATGGTGGGCGCTATGTAGGCTAGTGCATTACCGCCGTCGATGGAGAGGTTGTGTTGCGCTTTGCGTTGAAACTCTTCGAATTTCTTGGCGTCATCGCAATATACCCAGCGCGCGGTGGCAACCTGAATATTTTCGTACAGCGCTTCTACTTTGTACTCGGCGCGCAAGCGGTGCACAACCACATCAAACTGCAGCATACCCACGGCACCCACAATTAAATCGTTTGAAGCCAACGGGCGGAACACCTGTACCGCACCTTCTTCTGAAAGCTGCACCAAACCCTTCAATAATTGCTTCTGCTTCAACGGATCTTTTAAACGAATACGGCGGAATAACTCAGGCGCAAAGTTTGGAATACCGGTGAATTTGAATTCATCGCCCCATGTGAACGTATCCCCAATTTGAATCGTCCCGTGGTTATGCAAACCAATAATATCGCCCGGCCACGCTTCATCTACGTGCTCACGATCACCGGCAACACTTCAGAGTTCAGCACAAGACGTTATCACGGCATCAAACCGCTTTAGTGAGCTTGATCAGGCCAGCTACAGTCTATCAGGATAAAGGAACACGGATGGTGCGACGTTAACTCGATTAGCAGCGGATAATCCTGACGTCATGGATTATTTAGGTCGCTATATGAACCAGCATGTTGAAGCAGGTAACCGATTACGTGAAAACCTTCCAATGTATCAGCGCTTGCTACCTGATGATAATCAGGCGTATGTGGCCGCAGCTATGGAGTCTTTAACCTATAGCAACTCCTCTACGCCCGCTGAACGAGACAATGACTATCAAGCAGCAATGACTGTTATGGCCATGGCTACCGGAGCCGATTTACGATCTATTCAGCCACGCTCTAATGAAGGCTTGTCATCAACGGCACCTACTTTTGGTGGCACTCAAAGCCAAGTTGAATCCGGTGTTCTGGGAGGCTATGAGGATGCTGCAACAGTTCAAACGCAGTTCAATTCGGCTCAATCTGCTTACCAAACCAATCTTTCTGGTGTAGATGGACAGCTGAATGCGCATCAGTAACAAGCCCAGCAGGCCGTAGCTTCTGACACAAGTACCTATCAATCTGGACTAAACAGTGAAGCTGGCTCTAAGTGGCGATCTCGCATTATGGCTGATGATAGCGGAGTCTCTGGTGCTGAAATGTTCTTCAACAGCGCCAGTGCTATTGGTGATTTCAGTGGCAAGCATACTGATGCAGCATTGCATACCTTGAATCATTTTGGCGAAGACTATGAGAGTTACAAGGAGCAAGCCCTTGCAGAACCTGGCTCACGAGGTTTCTTGCACAATGCAACTGTGGCCAGCAAATCAACATGGGATGGGTTAAAAGCAGCCGTTGATGCCGGAACCTCTTTGGAAAATCCTTTGACGGCGTTTAATGATGCATACAGTGGATCGAGTTCGCAGTATGCCTCCGAAGTTAACTGGGGCACTAAGTCTGAAGCCATGTTGGCTGGGGCATTCGGTGCGGCAGTTAACAATCGATACGGTGAGTTCTTAGAACAGTACGCCGATGATTTTAAACAGGAAGCATACAGCGAAGGGCAGAGAATGGGATTGACCCCGATTCAAAGTCAAGTGTTTGCTCAAGCTTTCAATGAAGGTTTGGCGGGGCGCGTATTCAACTCTGAAGACTCATCGAGTTGGTCGCCTGAAATGCTAGGTCTAAGGGAGCAAATGCTAAATGAGTATCGTCAAAAGGATGAGAGTGGCGCTTACATTCCTGACAGTGTGTCCGAAGAAGATAAAGCATTTGTGGATAAGCAGATAGCGGTGATCTCAAATGCATCGCTTGCGGGAGATTATGCTCTGAACAACTTGATCGATATTAGGGCCTATAACCAGGCATCAGGAAGGAACTGAAAATAGAAGGTAGCCAGCTTGTGGTTGGCTGGCTATTTTTTTGGCTTTTTGGGATACCTTGGATAAAAGCCATCAAAAAACGAATGGAGCTTATACCAATACCATTTTTCTTCAATGCTCAAAGTTCTACCCGAATCTTTAACTTGGCTACTCAAGAATCTAATTCCAGTACAAATAGCTAAGAAAAAGAGTCCCAAACCAACAATTGTCCAACTCGCTTGCCAATATGCGATTGCTACAAGCATAGTGATTATGGCTATAAGTCCGATGGGATTACAGGTCGCTTTGAATCCCAAGTAGCTGAAAAAAACGACGGTGCAGAACAGAAATGGCAAAGCCGCTAACTTGGCAGATGCCGTTAATATTTCTGATGGAAAGAAATGAGCCGCAGCCAAAGTCGCCAGAAAAAGCCCCAGTGATATAAACCAGCAGCGTGCTGTTAAAGATTTAAGTAAGTTTGTCATCTTCTTAGTACTCTCAAAGTGCACGGGCGGTGCACAATCAAATCATGCATCAGCATGTTAGTTCTCAAAAAGTGCTCTAGTGGTTTGCTCGGCCATAATCTCACACACAGGGCATTTAAGCTGAATGCGCTGTTGTGATACCGTCAAGTTTAATTTTCGATGATATAAATTTTTTTAGCTCTATAAGTGCAGCATCGAAACAGCTGTTAACTTCGTCAGATTCAATGAATGTATTCAGTACTCCAGTAAAGAAACTTGAGTATTGTTTATCTTTACAGGTTTCATCTAACCTCTCGTAGTAGAATTGAAGACCTATTTCATAGTTGGCAATTGCAGATAAGTAGAAATCAAATGTTAAATAGTAAGATGCTCCTGCAATAGCTAATACTTCATCGAACGTATAGTTTTCTCTTCTTTTATCTGACTTAAAAAACTCATCTAGAACTTCGATCTGTCTGGATGGTACTAAACTTTGTGCATGCCAATGTGTTTTTTGTAATAGCCAAATATCTTTAGGATCATTTTTATTAATAACTTCTGATTTTGCCTTTCTATGAATTTCACTCATCAGTAAGTAGTCTGCATTAGAACGTTCTTCAAGCCAGTCCATTAATACGTTTAATTCATTATCGTTTTTATTAGCCCTAAGGCTAAATTTATAACTATCAACACAAGAATAGAAATGGCTTGCATTTGAGCCAACTACTACAGCTTTATAATTTTTCTTGAGAAGTTTGGGGTTAAAAATGTGGACAATACTAGGTGACAAGGACAAAAACCAATTTTCAATTTTTTTGAAGGTAGGCTTCCCTATGCCTTTAGTTGATAAAGTCGAAATAGAACTTTTACTTACTGGGAGTTTAGTTTCATAAAATGACTGAGCATAATCAATAATACCTCGAAAGTTATTTGGGAGATGTAATAAATAAGCTACTTCATCATATGATGGGAGGTAAGCACTTTTAAAGTTAATTATTTTAAAAACATATTTGTTACCTTCATTAGGTTTGAGCATATTAGTCCTTTATTTCGCCATGAAAGTTAACCTCAGAGCTTTACTCACTTAATATAAATATTCAATAAACTTTCGATGAGTTGAATTCGCGAGTAAGCTATCGCGTTGTTTTTTAATTGCTCTCTCAGTTAATGAATACCTGATGTAAATTCAAGGAATTTGATATCAAAAATAGGACATAGATCAAAAAAAACCGCCTACAAAATGATGAGGCGGTTTTTAGTTGGGATCTAATTTGTGTAATTCTTGGCGCTTTTAATTGTTTTATTGAATTCACTAAGGAGTGAGCCATAATCTATTTCAGTTTTAATATTGTACTTTTCACTAAGGTTATTTAGCTCGCTCATAGTAAGCGTAGCAGATGATGAGAAATTAGGCTTTGCAACTACATAACTTTCATCAATAAGCATTACCCCTTTGAGCTGATGGAGTTTAATATAACGCTCGATATAAGATGCCAGCTCTGCAGGTGTAGCCCCCTCTGATGTAATGCGCTTTGAAATCTCTTCTGGATTAAACGTTTGAACTTTCGCATAACCTGCAAGTAAATCAGTTATCTCAATCATCGATTTTTCGCTTACTGCTTTTGTGTAAGATACACCGGCGGAAAATGCTAAGGCTGACATAACTAGGCTTATTAGAATCATTTTTATATAGTCATTCATTGTTTAATCACCTAATTTGAGTTTAGTGCCAGATAGCACAGCGAATGTAATTGAACGTCCCGGTGATATCTCAATTACAGGGTGAATCTGTTCTGCTAAAGCGATGTAGTATTCAGCTAGTCTATCCATAGCATCAGCTGAGCCTTGGAACACACCCGCGGAAGCAACGGAGCCTAAGTCTACTGATTCCCATACCGCTCTATCACCACCAGACGTATTGATTGATGTAGTTCGTTGAGGTGCAACAGCTTTAGAAATGCCACTCATAAATCCAGCTGCCATAGAGCCTTCTAAGAGGTTGCCATTTTTGCTTACAAGTCTGCCGGCTATACCAAGTTTGCCATCAAAGTCAGAAACTGCATTCGCTTGAATCGCGCTTTCAACACTCTTACCGTCATTACGTACACATGTAATTGATTGTGCTCGGATATGCGCTCTTTCGCTTGATAAATCCCCGATTGCTTGGCCAATAACGTGACACTCGCGAATATCTAAAGTGAAATGGTTAGGTAAGATAGCTTCTTTTTTAACTCGGATTACAACCGGCATAGGAGAAGACTTGGCTGCAAGCTGTGTTGGAGCATCCAAACCAGTAAGTAAAACACCAGAGAAAAATGAGCCTGCAGGCAAGTAAACAACACCCTCGTCAGAATCAATTAGTCCACCTTCATTTGGATCGCTTTTCTTTTGGACCTCTTTTTCAGGTTTTAGACTTTGTTGTGTGATCAACAAATCTTTTTGCTGCTTTTCTTCAACAACACCCGAACTCTTAATACTTCGAACGCTGCGTTGGGTAATAGTTCTAATTACACGGCCTTCGATGTATGGTTTTGCAGTAACAAGCTGAGTAGGGGTTCTGTCAAAGACCCTCTCATCGTACTGTTGTGGTGCATCAGCTATAGCTTGTTGCCCTTGCTCTGCACCAGAGTATGAAGTGTTGTAATTTGAGCGTGAGCCACCATTTGATTGTCTATTATGTTGGGTATTTGCATATGCTCTATCGCGCACTTCCAGTTGGCGCTCGTAATCTTTCAATTTTAGCGTCAGGTCATCGATGCTTTGCTGCTGTTGCTGAACCATCTCAAGTACACGCTCTTTTTCTGTATATACCTCACGCTCTTTTCTGCGAATTGAGTCTACAGACTTGTCATAGATTTCGTCGAATTCGTTTTTATCGATGTTAGCAATGCTTTCTGAATCAAATAGCCCGCGTACTTTACCCTTTCCATCAAGGCGATCTTCAGCTTGTCTAGCTGCAATTCTGTCCTGCAGACTGGTTTTATTATCACTAGAAGACATCGACTTATAACCAAAGAACGCAATAGGAATAATCACCAGTATTGCTGCAAACTTTCTAACTTTGGGATTTTCCCATTGTTTTTTAATGCTCATTTCCACCAGCCTTAGTTGATTACACGAGGACGTTTAGAGTTAGTGTTAACAATGCTTTCGCGCAATTTGTCTCGCAGGATATAAACTTCTGTTGCTTCGCCAGGTTGCAGTAGTGATTTGTTGTAAATGGCAACGGCCATAACATCACGTGACTCGCACATTTGTTCACGAATTGTATAGGGGCGTGTCGTTGCATTTTGGACTCTGACTACATCAACAACTTCTCTTGGACCGACAATTCGCTGTAGTACTTGCTGACTAATGGTTAAGCCACAAGGTTGGTGCATCGCTTTTGATACATCATGAGAAAGTGAAAACCCTTGTGGTATTTCACCTTTACCAACAGGTTTTAGAATTTGCTTAATACGCGCTACTCGATCTGTTTCAACATTTGCGACGTGGCCTTCAGTTAAAGACGCTTCAGCTAATGCTTCTTGCTCTTTTATTTCCGCTCTGTGATTTGCGCCCTTGTACTGCATCGTTTTTGAAAGATTCACATCGACATTTACAACAACCGGCATCGCTTCCATTGGTACCAATGTAAGATTAATCATTGACTCTGGAACACCTTCTTCAAACAACATTAAAGCAACAGGCTTAAGTGAGTTTAAAGTGATGTATAAACGGCCATCTTCTAATTCAATGACTGATTCTTCGTCGTGGGTTCTAGCGGCAACCATCTTAAAGTTAGTTATGATTGGGTTCGTCAAGCCGACAGCTACAGGTATAGCGATATTAGCACCCGCTTCAAGGTTGCTAAGGTTTTGGGTTGGCTTGTATTTTGATTTAACGATATCTAGGAATGAGTACCCATTTCCTGAGCGAATTGACTGTGCAGTTTGTGGCTGCTGGTATTGGTTAAAGTCAGCTTCATTCATCATTCCGTTTGGTTTTACGTTATCAGCAATTTGATTGATTTCATCTTGAGGGGAGACTGTTTTCATTGCAGGCTCACTTCGACTATCTAATTTAATGCCGCTTTTAGCCGCTTCAAATATAGCTTGTTTTGTAACCGGAATAGGTTGTTCATTTACTACTTCTGTTGGTAGCTTGAATG
This sequence comes from Pseudoalteromonas sp. P1-26, assembly GCF_001401795.1. Classification (NCBI taxonomy): domain Bacteria; kingdom Pseudomonadati; phylum Pseudomonadota; class Gammaproteobacteria; order Alteromonadales; family Pseudoalteromonadaceae; genus Pseudoalteromonas; species Pseudoalteromonas sp. P1-26. The sequence continues at coordinate 24,033 of NZ_LKDX01000051.1, forward strand.
TATTGCTTGGATTTTCAGTTGCATCATTAGCGAAGGTGAATGTACTAGACGCACAACCAATGGCTAAAAGTATTGATTTCGTTTTCATCTAGTTGCTCTCCTGTTGTTCTTTCACTTTCAGTTCTTTTGCCGCTTCTAGTACCCCTATCTCCAGCTCACTGTCATAGTAAGGTTGCGACTCTAAAGTTCCCGGTTCAGCATCGCCACGCGCTTCCATCGCTTGTTTTCGCTTTCTTGGGGTGCCCGGATATTGATCTAAGTGGGTGATTTTAGGTCTTCCATTTCTTGCGGTGATCTTAAATTCGTAGCTCCACTTTGTATCTGCTTTGGGTTCTCCACCAATGAAAGTGATTTTTTGGCCCCAAATGGTGATTAAATCAGTTTCAGGCTCATGAATTAGGTCGTCAGCAATAAAAACTTGTCGTATATCACGCATTTTTATCATTTCAGCTTGCTTATCCAGCATTGGCTCGATTTCAACTTGTAGTTGTGGAGATAACATTTTCATCATTATCTTTTTTACAAAATCGATGTTTTGCGAGTTAATGTTACCTATTAGAGTAGAAACGCTGTAGGCCCATGCTTGTTGGTAATTCTGGTTAGCTTTATCGCCTTGAATTGTAAGCTCACCAAAGTAATTCTGTTCTGGGATAACAACGACTTCACTGTCTTTGAAAAACAGTGTTAAAGCGCTTAGAGCAACTGTAATGGATAAAAATAGGTTAGCTACTCGGCTTATGTTGTTAGATGCAACCATCGATTTGAAGCTTCGAACTGAAGCGGATTTATCATCAAGCATTTTCTTGCCTTAGCGGTGGTATGTACGTTTAACTGGATCTGCAATTGATTTGCTTTGATTGGTTAAGATGAACCCATAAGACCAAAGCTTGTGTTTAACATAGGCTTTAGGGAATCGGCCTTTAACCTTTTGAGAGATATAAATGTATGCCATGGCTAGGCATACAAGGATAAAGGTCTGTTTTGTCACCATGCCAATCGCTACCGCGGCCATCAACGGTATTACTTGTTCTTTAGTAAATACAAACAAGATTAATAACGGTTGGTTGATGTGGGTCTTACAGCGGTAGCGATTGGGCGTTTCCATGTTTTAAAGCACTCCAACTGAAGCAGTTAGGAAGTACTCAACAGCATCTTGTGCATTTGCAAATAGCAGTGCGATAAGGAATGCACCCACACAAGTAGCATAGTTCTGCTTCATAATGCCTTGGAAAGCAGCAAAGCCAAATGTGAAAATTGAAATGATGATGCCAGGTGCGCCGGTTAACCAGCCAACTACTTCATTGTAAACTCCGTATAGGAAGTCACCAGAAGTTGGAGCCGCAGCCATTACGCCTTGTGAAATTAATAGAGCTAAAGAGATTACCATCAGTGCGATGGTCGCTTTTTTAGCAGTAGACATTTTTTTAGTGATTGTTGGTGCTTCAACAATGTTTGATTGGTTGGTTAGTTCCATTTTTAAACCTCTTAAGAGTTAATGTTCAACGTTAAAGTCGAATTAATCTTAAACTCTTAAAAACAGCATAAAGCCGGATTTTTATTTAAATTTGAATAAAAATTAAGGAACTCGATTCTGAACATTAGGCTTGCGCAATCTCACCCTTTCAAGGGCGAGTCAAGCAAGAGGTAACTAGTCTTTTTTCTGACTTAAAGCGCGTGAAGT
>NZ_LKDX01000052.1:0-25653 GCF_001401795.1 Pseudoalteromonas sp. P1-26
AATGCTTTGTTGAAGTCGAAAGATTGAGTCATGTGTCACTCCTGTTTTCTTAATATTACTGAAATGACACAGATTTCTAAACACTACCTTTTACAGCAATAATAGTAGTTTATTGTTTTTACCTCTTCATTACATCTAAAGCAGCTATTAAAGCGTGTTGCAGTTCAATATCACTTAATGCGTCTCCTTTTCGTATTCCCTTAGATGCGACTAAGCCACCTTCGTCATCAAAACTCAATTTAGAATTTCCAGCGAGAAACTCTTCCAAAACGTCTATATGCGCTTCATAGTTATTTAGGCTAGCGTCAACTGAAGATTTTGTTTCGGATAACGCAACTGATTTTTCATCCTTATGAAAGCGTAATGTATCATCTTTTTCTTCTATTAATGGTAACGCGTTAATATCTTTTAACAAATTAATCTGATGCCTAGCCGACTTCAATTCACTATACATATTCTGGATTTTAAACTTAACCACGTCACTTTGAATCGAAGCATAATCCTCGCTAGTCATTATAGTGAAGTCGCATTTTGCATTTGTATCCGCTCGTTTTAATTTAGCGTCATTTATGTCTTCATGCCATGCATCAACCAGAACACGATAAGGATTATCTTTACCGCGCACCCTCTTATTATAGATCGAGCTTTTACTCATAGAGATACCTAACGAGCCTAGAGCATTAATGAGGTTTGGAGCAGTTAAATCAACATGATTTCGCTTAAACCCTTTGATTATTTTATGTATTGCTCTAAGCCTAGCTTCAACATTATTATTAGCCTCAGCACATAAACCTTCTAAAACAGCTTCTATTTCGGTAGGCATTTTTCTTCCCCTGATAGTTCATGAATTTTTAGAGCTGCACCTAAAAACTTACCTTCTCTATTTTTTAAATCATGCTCAATAGCTTTAGCTACTGATGAAATAGCTACTTCTTTCTCTGATTTTGTTAAAGGTTTTAAAAATATTGGCTGTTCCCCTAAAGCTGTCAGTGCCATATCAACAAAAGTATCCCTTTTAAATTTCAAGTCTTGATCTCTACTGAAATGAGGAACGAACGACTCTGACTCTACTATTGAGTTTAAGTGTTCGAAATCTGTGCATTGTTCAAACCCTAATCCCTCAACAAAGTCATCATCTGTATTAGTTAGTTCACGCACGTTTTCAAATAGTAAATTTCCGTAATAAACTTCCGCCAATATCAAGTTCTCTTTGTTGGAATTCGATTCCATATAATTTTCCATTTTTTCTAGTCTTTGATTATATGAAGACCACAATTCAGTTTTACCATTAGTTTTGTATTCAGCTTTTCTTTCTTTAATTAGTTTTTTATATTCGGCCTGCAACTCGGAGTAATCATCGTTAGTTTTCTTCGCTTTATACATTAGGGCATTAATATGTGACCAAATACTTATCAGGTAAGGTTTGCCACTAATCAGATACTTACAATTTAGGCACTTTCCGACTCCCTCAAATATAAATTCATTTTCTTTAAGTGCTTCATCGCAAAGAGTTCCTGCATTAGGACATATACCTAAACCATTGGAATTCCAGGCTCTTTCCTTAACGACATCCCAAGAAGTGCTATAAATATCCGGTATGTAAGCCATTGTTTTAGCCTCTTCAACACTCTTTTGTCTCAAATCTTGAGAAAGAGACATTTGCATCTTGCTAGAGATCTTTGCTTGCGCATCACTAATTTGTTTGTTGATGTACTCACGATTATGTTTTGTGTAACGATAAGTTGTTCGAATGTTCGAATGACCTGCAATAAACTTGGAGATAATATTGATAGGGACTCCAGCCTCTTCTAGCCTTGTTATACCAGTAACCCTTGTACAATGAATGGTTAAGTAGCTTATATAACTGTTACCACCACCTATGTTCTTTTTGAACTTATCCATCTTCTCTTTAGAAACTACCGAGTAATCAGCTCCCTCATCATTTAGGCGCTGCTGTATTTCAAGCATTAGAGAGTTCCAGATTGTGATTAACAATTTTTTTGTTGGAGGGAAATTCCAAGACTCCTTTGCTGGATTCAAATTGCATCTAAATAGATAGAAACGCTCAGGGATGAGCTTCATTACCGAAGTTGTGGGTTCAGCGCCTAGAATTTGAGCTACATCCTTGGAATCGAGTTCCAAGAGATTACTTGGCTTACTAACTGGATGGTGATCATTTAAAAACTTCAATTGTCTTTGAACAATTGATACTACATCTTGTTGGTGCCAAGGTATCGTATATCCACTATTATCACTAAATAACACATTGCGATCCGCAGTCTTATTTGTATTTATATACATGAAGGCACTAGATACAATTGGCTCTCCATCTGGGTCGAAATTTCTACTCCTTTTAGCTTCAGCAACTAAATTTATATCCCTATACAAAAATCCCCTTTGATGATTTGAATGTCCTTGAGATTTCCAGTAGTTCGCATGTGCACTACAATTTGGTTCCCAAAGAGTTCGTGTACCATTGAACACATAGGAATCACCCTCACCACTGTCTAAACATTGGGCTTGAATTCCACGAATAGGAACAGTAAACAAAATAGCGAGTAAGTTTATCAAAGTAGGATTAAACTCTTTCCTTCCATCGCCATTTTCGAAATACATATAATCTAATGTTTTCCCCCATTTGTACTCAGCGTCATAAAGTATTTCAGTTGCGATTTGATGAACACGATAAGGAATTACGGCTTTAGGGGTTTCATCCTTAGTTCCTACCCCTTTTTTTTGCATTCTCATTACCTTTTCTGCCTCTATACGAGACAACAAGGGTTCATGTCCGTCATCAATATCAATGTTATATTCAAGCATTGCCCAAACCAAAAAATCCCTAATATAGAGAGCTTTAGATCTAGTTCCTTTTTTTACCACATTCTCTAAATAATAAAGCCAACGATATTCACCTGTTCTTCCAACCGAAACTACCTCTCGAAAATCTTGGAGTGACTTAACTTTTACATCAATCTGAAAACAAAGGTACTTCAAAAGAGTCTTGAATGCTGCATTAGCCTCTTTGGGGTTTTTTAACGATAGAGTATTTTTATACTCTTTAAATGCATTAATTAAAAAGGAGTAGCTTTCTTTTTCAACTTGCCCGCTTTTTCTGGATTTTGACAGACTTCTACCTTTGGGCTTTGCAAATTGCTCTGGAACAATTTCATCCGATAACTTGAGTTCAACATCGACCCCAAGAAATTCGTAAACTTCAGTGAAAAATGCCAATATCCCATATAGGTCTTTTCTTACATAACTATACTCTGATGGAGGACGTTCCCCTGAAAATAGTGAGTGTTTATCTACGACTAAAGCTCTCAATGAATCTATATCTTCAATGGTAATCTCAGAAAATGAATATTTCTGAAAATAGTACGCATAAAGTAAAGTAAATACTCGCCCTTTTTGACGAGGTGCACTATTCGATGAATACCCAGCTTTGCTTGCTCTAGCGTCAAACTCCTTCCAGATATTTAATAAGTTCTCTTTTGATTTAGCCTGAATAGTTAAATTTATAAGGGATTGAGAGTTCCATTGGTTTTTTACAAAATTATAAAAAACAGAAAAACAAATACCTCTGTCACGCACTTCATTTAGAAACGCCAAACCATCCTCATAGTCATGCTTTGAAGCTAATGAAACTACACATACTTCAATAAGTTCATCGTCCGATAATTGGGCTACACCACCCTTTGTTTTTAGAAATTTTGGGATATCTGCCCTAATCAGTCCTAGCATGACTCTCTCTCTAAATTAATTGCATAACTATTGGATATTTTCCTTATAGCTAAATCTATTTCCTTAGCCGTAGTTCCTTTGTATATTTCTTGGGAAAGAATATTTCTATGATTAGCCATCTCTTGAATTATTTTATTGCTTACATCATTTTCAGATAACTTTGTTATAAACCAATGGCGCATTGGATGAGGTGCGATGCCATCACTCACACCCCATTCAGCCATATATCCCATTTTTTCCAATCGAGCTACAGCTCTTTTCAAAGCCTTAACGTATGCGCTAATTGATAGCGGTGCCCCCAGATCATTCTTATCACCTGTTTTCACGAAAAAAAAAGGGTGTTCGACACCATGTTTTTTTACATAGCTTTTCATACAATTTTGCCTTAGCTCCATATATCGGCTCCACCACAGCACAAAATGCTTTTCTACTACTTCATGGATAAGTGCAATTTCGGTTCTATGAAAGTTATCAACAGCCAAATCTTTCCAGCCTGCATGGTAACTTTTTGATGTCGCTTTATTGTTTCGAGGCTTTAAATGGCGTTCCATTAAATACTCTTTTCTTAACATACCTTTGTAGGGGGGAATGTTGCAGGAAGCTTCAGATGGATGATGTAAGAAGATTGCTAATTTACCTGTACTTGGGTAAATAGAGAAATCATTGAACCAAAGATGAAATGGCTCACTCTCTCGCATACCACCGAATAGCAGCAAAGCAGTCAACATCTTTGTACCTAAATCCTCGCTACCATCTGATTTCGTAAAGCCATACTTAAACAAAGGTTCAATTAAATCTTCAGGAAAGAGCTTCAAATTTCTTATATTCGGGGGACGGTTGAACTGATAAATATGCTCACTTGAAGTCGCTCTAAGCCTTGCTGCAAGTGACTTAACATCAGTGACGTGGCTTAATAATGAATTTTGTTTAACTTCATATGCACGATAGAGGTATCGTAGCCGTATATCCCCATCTTCAACTGGAAGTAGACTAGTCCCAATTTGCTCTGAGGCTCCTTTAGAAAAATCCATAATGTAAGCGAGGTTTCTTTTAACAACACCTACACTTGAAGGTGCCCAACCTAATTGAGAATCGCCACTAAGAGAGCACTCTATGAACCCTCTAATTGCATCAGCCACATTGTTATCATTTTTATATACACAAGCTTTTTCGATACAATAATCAAAAAATAAGCCTATAGCTCTAGCGACATGCCTCTGCCACGATAGGCTCTTTGAGTTTCTATGTGAGAAAAAATTGAATAGCTCTTTAAAGATGATAGGTGACTTAGAGTTTTTAGGCTTAACATAAAGCACAATAAAGTGATCTAACTTCCCGCTTTTAAGTTTTACTCTTTGTTTAACTGTCACGTGGTGAAGAGGGTACGCATAATTTCTTTCTCTAAACTTCATTATACAAACTCGATTGTTGTAACCTTAAAGGGGGTTATACAAATTAATATATTTATACAATAACAGTTATTAAGGATAAAACAAGATTTTTGTTGTTAGTTGTTGTAGTTTAATGTGGGGATATATACGAGCACACGACTCATAATCGTTAGGTCCCCAGTTCAAGTCTGGGAGGGGCCACCATTTTCTTTCTGTAAAAATCCTAAAACCCAAAAATCAAAGCTTAAATCTATCTTAAGCAGCTGCGTTCCACTATTGTTCCACCTCTTTTTTATCTTTAAAATTCAACGAAATAAAATTATTTTTAATTTTTTAAAAATATTTTGTCAGGTTTTCTGTGTTTGTCTCGTCTATAGCTGCAAATGACACGAAGTTGTTCCTATTAGGTGTTAGCGATAGGCAGTGTCTTATGTATCTATTTTTACGAAAAGGACAAACTCATGACGACTACAACATCAACTGTGAATACGCTAAAACTTGATTCAACAAATGCACCATTTAGTGATGCTGCTGTTTGGTTAAAAGAAGGGTGGGGGCTATTTAAAAAAGCACCGTTTAAACTTTTTTTACTTATGACGCTGTTCGCTATTGTGCCTGGTTTAGTGCAGCTATTACCTGCACCTACAGGTTTAACAGTATCAAAATGGTTAGCGCCTATGTTAATGGCAACGGTGTGGCCATTGTTGTTTAACCTGAATAATCAGCAAGGCTTTTCATTTAAACACAATGCAACATGGGCGAAGTGGGGGCGAGTTGCCGTGTGGTCAGTTGTTGGTATTTTATTGGCGCTGGTGCAATTTGCTGTTGGGAGTACTTTGATTGGTAGTGAGCAGTTATCGGCTTTATTGTCAGGTCAGTTTGTTGATGTTGAGCGCTGGCGCGTAGGGGTCATGTTTGTATCAATTGTTCCTGTAAATATGTTGCTTATGTTTGTGGTACCTCTGTTACTTTTAAACAATGCTTCGCTTAGTGCAGCTGTTAAAGAAGGCATTACAAAGGCACTAAAGGTGATTAAACCATTAAGCATGCTTTGTTTGATTAATATGCTCGTTACCTTTACTGCCCCTTATAGTCTTTTACCTATGTTGTTGGTAGGGCCGGTATTAGCATGTACCTACTTTTGTGCCTATAATCGTTTGTTCAAATAATAATAAAAACATGGAAGTACAGTGAAAGCTGATGTTCAAATAAACACATTGCTGAATGAATACGCGCCGCTGTTGGCGCGTGTTGCTGCAACTTACGAGATCAATCAAGCGCTACAAGATGAGCTAATTCAAGAGATGTCGTTGGCTGTTTGGCGCGCTTTTGAAAGTAATGACTCATCACCCGATGTTGCCTTTCGTGGCGATGCCAGCATAAAAACCTATATTGCCCGAATAGCTCACAATAAAGCGGTTGATCATGTGATAAAAGAGCAAAACCGCAAAGAGGTGGCAAGCTCTGAAAGTATTGATTACACCCAAGCCTTAAGTACGCATAAATCACCAGACGACAGTTTAGATTTAATGGCTGCCCTTCGTAAATTAACGCTGAAATATCGGCAGGTGCTTGCTTTACAGCTTGAAGGGTTTAATCAAAGTGAGATAGCTCAAACACTGGGACTGTCTGAAGATGCCGTGGCTAAACGTGTAAGTAGGGCAAGACAACAACTTGCGAGCCTAATGGAGTAAATAAAGTGGATAAATTCGAAGCAGATGATCAATTAGCTAAGTGGCAGCAGGCATTCGTGCAGGCAACGCCGAAAGTGGATAGTGAAGCGTTAATTGCACAAACGCAAAAGTCGCGAACTAAGTTAAAGCTAAAAGGGTTAATCGACTCATTTTTAGGTGTTGTGGTAACCGTATTTTGTATTTACGCCATGTTGCTTGAGGCAAAAAATACCTATGAAACCATTATGTTTGCGCTATTAGTACCTATTCCTTTAGGTTTTGGAATTTGGTCATACCGTTTAAGACGAAAGCTTTGGCGAGCAGAAACGTTAGACGTTAATGCAATGCTTAATTTTAAAGAGAACCAGCTGAAGCATCAAATTCATTACTGGCATGTGAGTTTTATTGGCTGCGTTGTTCTTTGGTGCGCTTTGTTAATCGTTGCCTTGTTTAATATGGTTATGTTTAAAATATACAGCCTATGGCTTATCCAGCTTGGTGTTAATGGCATTATCGTGCTGGCTGTTTATGTACGCTATAAAAAACTAAAAGCACAGCTAGCTGTAGCGCTTGAGAGTATTCAAGCGATGCGCTGATGTGCGACTTGACGAGCTATTCCTAAAACTTATATAACTTACAATTCAAATAATAATAAAGGATATAGAGATGGAAGTTTTATACAGTATTTTGTTTTGGGGATCGCCTGTCGGCTTAGGGTTGTTCTTTTTCTTATCGTGCACGGGGGCTGGGGTACTTTTCTGGGGTATTGCGCAGCTTAAGAAAGCCTCATCAAATTAAAAAGCCGATGTGTGAACATCGGCCTTATAATGACTTTGACTATTTGTAACCGTTCGGGTTATTGCTTTGCCAGCGCCATGTATCCTGCATCATCTCATCTATGCCACGCTCTGCTTGCCAGCCAAGCTCTTTTAACGCTTTTTCTGGAGCTGCGTAGCAAGCTGCAATATCGCCAGCTCGGCGCGGCGAAATTTGGTAAGGTACGGCTTGACCGCTGGCTTTCTCAAAAGCGGTAACCATCTGCAGTACTGAATAACCATTACCTGTGCCTAGGTTAAATACGTGCGCACCTGTATCACTTGCAATTCGGTTCAGTGCTTTTAAGTGACCTAATGCTAAATCGACAACGTGGATATAGTCACGAACACCTGTACCATCTACAGTATCGTAGTCATCCCCAAATACACCTAGCTTTTCTAGCTTACCCACAGCGACTTGCGAAATATAAGGTAATAAGTTGTTAGGAATACCATTAGGGTCTTCACCAATAAGACCAGATTCATGTGCGCCGACAGGGTTAAAGTAACGTAAAATAACAAAGGCAAAGCGTTCATCTGATTTCGCGATATCTTGCAGCATCATTTCAACCATAAGCTTTGATGTGCCATAAGGGTTAGTCGTGCCACCAACTGGGAAGTCTTCGCGAATTGGCAAGCTTGCTGGGTCACCGTATACCGTTGCTGATGAGCTAAATACTAACTTAAATACGCCAGCATCACGCATTGCATCAACCAGAGTCAGTGTACCCTGTACGTTGTTTTGATAATACTCGATAGGTTTTACAACCGATTCACCAACCGCTTTTAAACCTGCGAAGTGAATAACACTATCAATCGTGTGTTCACTGAAGATCTTGTCTAAACAGGCTCTATCTAAAATATCACCTTGATAAAACGTGACGTCTTTGCCAGTAATTTGTTTTACCCGAGCCAGTGACTCATTTGATGAATTGCTTAAGTTATCGAGTACAACAACGTCAGTACCTTGTTGTAATAACTCTAATACGGTGTGAGAACCGATGTATCCGGCTCCGCCGGTGACTAAAATGGTCATAAAATATCCATGAACTATACCTGGTTGAATTAGCCTTATTTCATCACATTTCGGCCTAAATTACATGAATTAATTGTGATTTACGGCGATAAAGCAAAAACATGAATCGCTTGTTTTTGATTACATTTTGCACCATATTGGTTACACCTAAGTGTTTAGATATTAAGCTATAGTTAATTGTCAGCAGCTAAAATTTAATTATTAGCTATACCTGTTAAGTGGAGAAACAGATGAATACAGTAAAAAAAATTGCCTTAGCAATGGTCATTGCACTACCCGCTTTTGCTCACGCAGGAGAAGCAAAAGTTAAATGGCATGACTTTAACGATTACCGCGATGTAGAACCTGGTAACAACTCACCGAAAGGTTCATTTCATAAAAATGTGGCAAAGAATTTTGAAAAGCACTTTAATAAACTTGCTGAAAAGTTACCTGAAGGCTACACCTTCAATGTTGAAGTGACAGAGCTAGACCTAGCGGGTGATGTGCGTTTTGGTACCATGAATGAATTGCGCATTATTAAACCAATTTATTTTCCGCGTATCGACCTAAATTATTCAGTTACGGATAAAGACGGTAAAGTGATAAGTGAAGCAAACGATGTAAAGCTTAAAGACATGGGTTTCATGGATCGCATGAAAATGGGGCGCGATGAAGCCTATTATTACGACAAGCGCTTAATCACTGATTGGTTTGAAGATGAGTTACTGCCGTCGTTAAATTTGGGTGAATGATAGCTGTCAGTTTTAAGTTGAGCTGTGTTGTTTGTGGGTCTTGTGAAAGACCTATATCGTGGGAGGCGTTTAACGCCGAAAAACAATTAACGGCCAAAGCTGCTCCCACATGTAGGCGTGAAATTTATTTCGCGCGATAGCCTCTATTTACAATAAATAAAATAGAGGCTTCTACGTTACTTAAACGTCGCTAACAGTTGTAGTAACTGTTGCAGTTTAATAACGGTTTTTTTCAGTTTTTCTTCGTCCATACCGTCGTTGCTTAAGCTTTCTACATCAGCAGCAACATCGAGAACGTAAGGTTTAAAGCGTTTCGCTTCAAAATCAAAGCCAGCATCTTTTGCAAATAAGGCTTTGAATTTGCCATGGCCTTGCTGCTGTAAATCATCTAATTTTTTATCAGCATCAAGTGCCTGACGATAAACGATTTTTAGGTTAGCATTGAGTTGTTCAATAATTGAATCCATTTTTTTCCTAAAGCTTTAGACTGCAATGCCGATATAGTACGTGGATTGTCATAAAAAGTCAGGTAATGAACTATGAATATATCAGGATCAAGCTTACCAGCGATGAGTGGCGGTGGTGAAAGCGCAGAGGTTTACAGCGCATCGCTTGCTAAAAAACAGCAAAAGGCTGATGGTGCTGCGGCACTTGCACTTATCGAAGGCGCAGCAATGAACACCAGTGCTGCACAAACACCTGCTAAGTCGGTAACTGCGACACTAGGTAACAACGTAAACGTATACGTTTAACTTAGATTGAGATCGATTGGCGTTTTACTTTTTTCGCCGCCGATCTCGCGCACAAGCTTAGGAACTAAGAACCCCGGCAATGTTGCCAGCATAGCCGTCACCATTTCCCGTGCCTGACTCTCAGCGATATCAAAATGGCTAGCACCCTCAACTTTATCTAGTAGATGTAAGTAGTAAGGAAGTATATCTGCCTCAAATAGCGCTTCACTTAATGCAACTTGCGACTCGACAGAATCATTCACATCTTTTAGTAACACCGCCTGATTTAATAACGTCACTCCCGCAGCTTTTAACTTTTGCATGGCCGCTTTAAAGTCATCATCAATTTCGTTAGCGTGATTGATATGATTTATAAACACCACCTTTAAGGGCGATGCAGCAAAGCGTGCACATAGCTCATCGGTAATTCTTGCTGGGATCACAACAGGTAAGCGGCTGTGAATACGCATGCGTTTAATTTGTGGAAGCTGCTCTAACTCATCCATAAACCAACTAACAGCATCGTCTTTGGCCATCAATGGATCGCCACCACTTAAAATGACCTCGTTGATATTGCTGTCTGCTTTTATGTAAGCCAGTGCGTCAATCAAGCTGAGTTTGTTTAATTGGTTTTCTTGATAAGGAAAATGGCGTCTAAAACAATAACGGCAATTTACAGCACAGCCGGTTTTAAACATCACTAAAACCCGAGAGCGATACTTGTGTAACAAACCAGGTTGGTTGTTATCTTGCTCTTTTAGAGGATCTTTGTCGTAACCTGTTTTTGCTAAAAACTCTTGGTGTCTTGGCATCACTTGCAGCAAAAGAGGGTCGTTTATGTCGCCATAACGCATTTTTTTGATAAAAGGCAGTGGCACGCGGACAGGAAAAAGACTGCGTGCTTTGAGGTCTTTTTCGTCTACTTTGCTTGATAATCCTAGCATTTCTAGCAAGCGTTCAGGACAAGTGACAACATTTGCCAATTCTTTTTGCCAGTTTTTATGCAAATTTACTTCATTTCTTTGTATCATTGACACGTAGATTACTCGAAATTATTTAGACAGAGGAAACGATGGCGAATTATAGCACCAATGAGTTCAAGGGCGGCCTAAAAATTATGTTAGATGGCGAACCTTGCAGCATCTTAGAAAATGAAATGGTAAAACCAGGTAAAGGCCAGGCGTTTAACCGTGTTCGTATTCGTAAACTTATCACAGGTAAAGTACTAGAAAAAACATTCAAGTCAGGTGAATCAGTTGAAGGTGCAGACGTAATGGATACAGATTTAGCGTATCTATACACTGACGGTGAGTTCTGGCACTTCATGAACAACGAAACATTTGAGCAAATCGCTGCTGACGAAAAAGCACTTGGCGACAATGCAAAATGGTTAGTTGAAAATGACGTTTGTACAATCACGCTTTGGAACGGTAGCCCAATCGCTGTGACTCCACCAAACTTCGTTGAATTAGAAATTACTGAAACAGATCCAGGTCTAAAAGGTGATACAGCGGGTACTGGCGGTAAACCAGCAACATTAAGCACAGGTGCTGTTGTTCGCGTTCCTCTATTCGTACAAATCGGCGAAGTGATCAAAGTTGATACACGTAGCGGTGAATACGTGAGCCGTGTTAAGTAACAGGCTTTGTTAAGCAATTTATTATAAAATCCCAGCTTCTGCTGGGATTTTTTTTTGGGAAACACTTTATGTCTAATGTCCTTTGGCAACCAAGTGCCGATATTGAAACTTTACGCCACCGTGCCGCTATCATCCGCCGCATTCGCGAGTTCTTTTATGATCGTGATGTTATGGAGGTTGAAACGCCAAGCTTAAGTGCGGCCAGTGTAACCGATGTGCATTTAGCGACATTTAGTACCGAGTTTGTTGGTCCTGGTCATGCTGGTGGCTTACCACTTTATTTGCAAACGTCACCTGAGTTTGCCATGAAGCGTTTACTTGCTGCAGGCTCTGGGGCTATTTTCCAGCTATGCAAAGCTTTTCGTAATGAAGAGGCGGGTAGTCATCATAATCCTGAATTTACAATGCTTGAATGGTATCGTCCTGGTTTTGATGAATTTGCGCTTATGGATGAAATGGATGAGCTTATGCAATTGGTGCTTGGCGTAGAAAGCGCAGAGCGACTCACTTATCAGCAAGCCTTTATGAACGCCTTAGGTGTTGATCCTTTAACTGCTGATATCAGCACATTGCAGCAACTAGCAACAGAGCAGGGCTTTGCCGATATTGCCGCGAATGAAACACATCGCGATACCTTGTTACAGCTATTATTTTGTATGAAGGTTGAGCCAACGATTGGCCAAGAAAAGCCTTGTTTCGTTTATCATTTTCCTGCATCGCAAGCCGCTCTTGCGCAAATTTGTCAGCACGATGAGCGAGTAGCAGGGCGCTTTGAGTTATATTTTAAAAATATGGAACTGGCAAACGGCTTTAATGAGCTGACCAATGGCAAAGAGCAAGCAGCTCGTTTTAGTGAAGATAATCAGTACCGTGAAGCGAATGGATTAAAACAAGTGCCAATGGATGAGCGTTTAATTGCTGCACTAGAGCATGGCTTACCACAATGTGCGGGTGTCGCGCTGGGTATAGATCGACTCATTATGCTGGCAACAAATAAGCAAAAGATTAAAGACGTACTCGCCTTTGATGTTGAAAGGGCTTAACTTATTTGGCTCTAGGCTCTAGGCTCTAGGTGTTTGGGTGCTAGGTAAAAAACCTAGCACCCAATTACTTATAGCTCGTAAATAAATGTCACACCGGCAACCATTGGTTCGCCAAGTTGTGTGTATGTATGAGTGGTGTAACCGTCTAATGGATCGTTACCAAACTCAAAACCACGCGTTGGTACGTCTTCGTCAAATAAGTTACGTGCCCATGCATTAATGCTCCAATTATCACTTTCATAACCAAATGAAGCATTCACTAAGTTGCTGCTAGGTGCTTTTGAGTTATGGCTGTCAGAGAAGTAGTAATCGTCTTTGCCTTCTACACCAATTGATGCATAAAGTGCTGGCGTAAAGTTATAACGCGCAGTGAATGCATATTGGTATTTAGGAGCTTGTGCTTGATCTCGACCATCTTGATCTAGGCCTGATTGTGCAACAAAGTCATTGATTTCTGTATGTAGATAACCTGCACTACCCGTTAGTAGTAAATTGTCAGTAGCTTGGAAGCTGCCTTCAATTTCTAAACCATAGTTTTCGCCAGAGCTTGCGTTATCGATATAGCCTGTGAACTTTTGGCCTTCAACTTGCCACGATTTTAGCTGCATATCTTCACGGTACATGTAGAAAGCGGCAAGACGTAACACAAACTTATCGTCTAGAGAGCTTCCTTTCACACCAAACTCACCGCTCCATAGATATTCAGGGGCAAATGATGTGTGATTAGCAAAGAAATCAGCATCTAGGTTTAAGCCTTCGTCTTTTGCTTTTGCTAAAGCTTCAGAGTTAATACCGCCAGCTTTATAGCCACGAGTAATGCTGGTGTAAATCATGGTGCGATCAATAACTTGGTATTCAAGTGCAAGCTTACCGCCCACCATGACATCATCGGTTTCTTCAATAAAACCGTTATTGTCAATGTAGTCGCCTTGATACTGCTCAACACGTAAACCTGTGATTAAGGTTGTTTTTGGGCCGATAGGTGTTGCTAATTGACCGTATGCAGCAATATTACTGGTTTCATAATTTGAGGTAAATGGTTGCGCAAGCCAAGTGTATTGACGTTCTAAGTCAACTTCGCGGCCTTGATAGTAAATGCCTGCGACCCACTCACCAGATTTACCACTAAATTGCAGCTCAGCCGCTTGATCTTGGCGATCGCGAAAGTAAGCATCTGTTGAGCTATAACCCCAATCATGCAAGCCAGCAGCACATAACTCAGGTTGGGCTTCATCATTACACACCCAGTCTTCGTCATAGCTGTATAACAGCTCGCTGTCGATACCAGATAGGTTTAAGCTAACATCAAAAAAGTCAAAGCCGGTGTATATGTTTGCTAGGCCAACCGCAATGCTTTCTTGGTTGTCTTGGCCTGGCTCATCAGCAACACTGTAACGGCTGTTATCTAGTGTGAATGCGTCATAGCCGTTATTTATATCGATGTAATGTACATTCAGTTCAGTACGCAAATGCTCGGTCAATTGGCTGTGTAACTTAAAGCGAGAAACAAGCTCATCTTGTTGCTGGGTATCTTCACCTAAATAACGGTTTTCTACATACCCATCAGACTCACGTTGATAAATGCTGGCGCGTACTGCTGTGTCGTCGGTAATACCCGTACCTGCGGCAATACCTGCTTCATAGCTGTTGTAGTTGCCAGCACCTAATTGTATTTTCACACTTGGGTCAAGAGTGGGTGTTGCAGATTCCATTTGAATCATGCCAGCTAAGGCATCAGCACCAAAGCGAGTCCCTTGTGGGCCACGATAAATTTCAACTTGGTCGATATCAAATAACAGTGAACTGCCGCCTAAACCAGAGTAGTTAATACCGTCGATCACTAAGCCAACTGAAGGATTAATAGGGTCAACAAACTGTGAGCGTAAACCAACACCACGAATTTGCACGAAACGACCACGAGATGCACCAGAGGTAAAGTTTACATTCGCTGCACTAGCAAGCATCTCATCTAAGAACTTTGCACCGCGTTGATTGATTTCATGATCTGAAAACAAGCTTGCGCTAGCACTAAGGGTTTGAATGCTTTCTCTTTTGAAATCACCGGTAACTTCAATCGTTTCTAGATCACCGTCTTCAGCGTAAGCAATCGAAGATGCTGCAAATAAAGGCAGGATGGCAGCAGATAATAATGATAAACGTCGTTTCATGCGGATTCTTAACTCCATTTTCGGGACTGCTATTCTAGCAACCTAGCTAGCCAAATGGCTATAAAATCAATTTTTATGGTATAAACGCAGGCAATTATACGTAAATTGATTAGGAATACGACTATGACCTTTAAAGTAGACTTTAAAGTGCGTGATTATGAGTGTGATTTACAAGGCATTGTTAATAACAGTGTTTATTTTAATTACCTAGAGCATGCTCGCCATGAGTTTTTACATGCTCAAGGTATCGACTTTGCAAAGCTAGCAAGAGAAAAAGTAAACCTTGTCGTGCTGCGAAGCGAAATGGATTACAAGGCATCACTAGTGCCGGGCGATGAGTTTTACGTTGCAGTTGAGCCTGAGCGTATCAGCCGTTTAAAGTTTGCTTTTAGGCAAACGGTGTATCGTAAACATGATGATAAAGTGATGCTGCAAGCTTTGGTGATTGGCACGTCGGTAAATGAAAAAGGTCGTCCTTTTTTACCAGAAGAAGTCGATAACTTATTCAAATAGTCTGCGTTGTTATTTAAAAAGCTAACTTAGAACAATTTTTTACAGATAAAACATGTTTTTTTAACGATCAATTGCGTTAAATGTTGTTATTATTACTACATTGAAATTTGAATCGTAAAAAAATATGAAGTTAGTAGCCTTGCCCCTCCTTTTAGTATTATTTTGCATGGGCTGCTCATCGACAGGGACAGTCACTAGTGAGCAATTAAAATATACACAGTGGCAATTATCAAAAGTGAATGGTTTAGCCATTCCTGTATCCCAAACAGCCTCGCTGCGTTTTATCGAAGCGATGCAGGTTAACGGCTTTGCTGGCTGTAATAAATTTTTTGGTGAAGGTGCGCTAAGCGAAGATATGCTTACAGTAAATAAATTAGGTATGACACGTAAATCATGTGGTGAGCAAGTTGATGCGCTTGAGCAGCGATTACTGTCAGCGCTAAAAGAAGGCGCAGCCATTACTTTAACTGGTGAGCAACTTACCTTGCAAGGTGAGCACCATTTTACCTTCATTGCAAAAAACTAAAGTGGCTGAGCTTGCAGCAATTTTTTAACTGACGTACACTCAGGGCGTTTTAAAAGAAACGAATTTATACTTGTCGGAGTGCCTTAAATAAGGCTGAGATCGCGAAAGCGGGATCCGTGAACCTGATCAGGCTAACACCTGCGTAGGGAACAAGCTGCCTCACTGGGCGCTTGTGCGCCAAATTTTGGGGCATAAGCGGCACAGGCTGCACTAGTAAGCAATTAGCTTATTGACGATCCAATGGCGTTTGCCACTCTCTATTGCATTTGCAATATCTGACAAGACAACCCTTAAAGCAATGAGGTAAGTCATGTCAAACACAACAACTAAACCATCTCGCCGCGAAGTCCGCGCGGCTGCATCAGATTATATTTATAACTTAACAGGGCAACCGTTTCCTAATTCTCATAAAGTTTATGTAGAAGGTACACAAGACAATGTACGAGTAGGGATGCGTGAAATCACTCTCAGCGATACTTTTATCGGTGGCACTGAAGAGAACCCTGTATTTGAGCCTAACGCGCCAATTCGTGTTTACGATACATCAGGTCCATATACTGACCCAGATTTTCAACTTGATGTGCGCAAGGGCCTTGAGAAATACCGTGAAAAGTGGATTGAAAGCCGCGGCGACACTGAAATTTTAGACTCAGTGACTTCGCAGTTTTCTCAACAGCGAATGGCAGATGAAGGGTTAGATCATATCCGCTTTGAACATCTACCAAAGATCCGCCGTGCAAAAGCGGGTAAAAACGTGACCCAAATGCATTATGCGCGACAAGGCATTGTGACGCCTGAAATGGAATATGTCGCAATTCGTGAAAACATGGGACGTGCTAAAATTCGTGAAGAGTTACTAGCAGCCCAGCACAAAGGCGAATCGTTTGGCGCTAGCATTCCTGATTTTATTACCCCTGAATTTGTGCGTGATGAAATTGCCCGTGGCCGCGCCGTGCTACCTAACAACATCAACCATCCAGAAACCGAGCCGATGATCATTGGCCGAAACTTCTTAGTTAAGGTGAACGCGAATATTGGTAATTCGTCGGTCACATCATCAATCGAAGAAGAAGTAGAAAAAATGGTGTGGTCGACTCGTTGGGGCGCCGACACGGTGATGGACTTATCAACGGGTCGCTATATTCACGAAACCCGTGAATGGGTGGTACGTAATTCGCCAGTGCCAATTGGTACAGTACCAATCTATCAAGCGCTTGAAAAAGTAAATGGTGTGGCTGAAGACCTAACGTGGGAGATTTTCCGCGATACCTTGATTGAACAAGCAGAGCAAGGTGTTGATTACTTTACTATTCATGCTGGGGTATTGCTGCGTTACGTGCCGATGACGGCAAAGCGTGTTACCGGTATTGTTTCGCGAGGTGGCTCAATCATGGCGAAATGGTGTTTAGCGCACCATAAAGAAAACTTCTTATACACGCATTTTGAAGAAATCTGTGAAATTTTAAAACAGTATGATGTGTGTTTTTCATTAGGTGATGGTCTGCGCCCGGGCTCTATTGCCGATGCTAATGACGAAGCCCAATTCAGCGAATTACGTACTTTAGGTGAGTTGACAAAACTTGCTTGGAAACATGATGTGCAAGTGTTCATCGAAGGCCCCGGCCATGTGCCAATGCATATGATCAAAGAGAACATGGAAGAGCAGCTAAAACACTGTGAAGAAGCACCGTTTTACACGCTTGGTCCATTAACCACGGATATTGCACCGGGGTACGATCATTTCACATCAGGTATTGGCGCTGCGCAAATTGCTTGGTACGGCTGCGCCATGCTTTGTTATGTAACCCCTAAAGAGCATTTAGGCTTACCTAACAAAGAAGACGTTAAAGAAGGTTTAATCACTTACAAAATTGCTGCTCATGCTGCCGATTTGGCAAAAGGCCACCCGGGTGCGCAAGAGCGTGACAACGCATTGTCAAAAGCGCGCTTTGAGTTCCGTTGGCACGACCAATTTAACCTAGGTTTAGACCCAGAACGCGCCCGCGAATATCACGACGAAACATTGCCACAAGAATCAGGCAAGATTGCACATTTCTGCTCTATGTGTGGCCCTAAGTTCTGCTCGATGAAGATCACTCAAGAAGTACGTGATTATGCCAAAGATCTCGAAGCAAGAGGCATAGATCCGAATAACGTAGGCGATGCTATCGAAATCAAAATGGTCGATGTTGAAGCCGAAATGAAAGCGAAATCAGATGAGTTCAAAAAAACAGGCTCTGAGATCTACCACAAAGCAGTTTAATTGATGGAGCTAGGCATCAGCGATAGGCTCTGGGTTTTTACCTAGGGCCTAGCGCCTAGAAAGTTTATGTCTTTAAAGATAGCGATACTGGGCTTTGGTTTAACTGGCCGTTTAACTGCATTAGCACTTGCTAAAGAGCATCAGTTAAGTGTGTTTGAGCAAGATGATGAACATGCTAGCAACAGTGCTGGCAGCGTTGCTGCAGCGATGTTGGCACCCCTTGCAGAATCAGTCCTGTGTGAACAGGATTTAGCTCTACAAGGGCTTAATAGCATCATTCGTTGGCAGCAAATTTTAAGTGAGCTCGATGACGCTGTGTATTTTCAACAAACAGGCAGTTTAGTGGTTGCTCATCAGCAAGATAAGGGCGATTTACAAAGTTTTGTGAGCCGCTTAAAACCGCTTGAAAGCTATCAGGCACAGGCATTGGTTGGCACTCAAATCACTGATCTTGAGCCAGAACTAGCTGGGCGTTTCCATCAAGGTGTGTATTTACCTTGTGAAGGGCAGCTCGATAATCAGGCATTTTATTGCGCTAGTTTTAAAAAGCTTACCTCGCAAGGAGTGCAATTTAACTTTGGCTGTAAAGTTGAATTGAACGCCCATCAAGTGAATGGGCAAAGCTATGATTATGTATTTGATTGTCGCGGCTTGGGTGCTAAACAGGCTGAACCCTTACTGCGTGGAGTAAGAGGGGAGGTGGCGCGTTTATATGCACCAGAGGTGAACCTAACCAGACCGATACGACTGATGCATCCGCGTTACCCAATTTATATTGCTCCTAAGCCAAATCATCAATTTGTGATTGGTGCGACTGAAATCGAATCGCAAGACCGCGGTAAAGTCACCGTGCGCTCGGCGCTGGAGTTATTGTCTGCTGCTTATACGGTGCATAGCGGCTTTGCTGAAGGGCGTATCGAGAGCTTGCAATCAGGGCTTCGTCCAGCGTTTGCAGACAACCGCCCGAAAGTCACAAAGCAAGGTCGAGTGATCAGTATTAATGGCTTGTACCGTCATGGCTATTTACTCGCGCCTCAGGTGGTTGATGACGCAGTGAGATTAATTGCTAAAGGATAAAAATGAATATTTTAATTAATGGTCAGTCAGTTACAGTGAACGACAATACATCGCTCACTCAGGCGTTGAGCCAGTTTGGCGCAAGACCGCCATTTGCCGTTGCCGTTAATGGTGACTTTGTACCGCGCAGTCAATGCGATGCTAAAACCCTCAACGAAGGCGACAGCATTGAGTTATTGTCGCCAATTCAAGGAGGCTAAGATGGATAGTTTTTCGGTTTATGATGAGCAGTTTACGAGTCGGTTACTGATAGGCTCAGCATTGTATCCTTCACCTAGTGTTATGCAGGATTCGATAGTGGCCTCACAGGCTGAGATTGTCACGGTTTCATTAAGACGTCAGCAAAGCGTTGCTGCGGGTGATGATTTTTGGCAATTGATAAAAAACACCGGGTTAAAGGTGCTGCCTAATACGGCGGGTTGTCATAGTGTGAAAGAAGCGGTGACCTTGGCACAAATGTGCCGCGAAGTGTTTGCCACTGATTGGATCAAGTTAGAGTTGATTGGTGATGAATATAATTTACAGCCCGATCCAATCGCACTGCTCGAAGCCACTAAAATTTTATTGGCCGATGGCTTTAAAGTTTTACCTTATTGCACAGATGATTTAGTGCTGTGTCAGCGCCTCGCTGATTTAGGCTGCGAAGTACTTATGCCTTGGGGGGCACCGATTGGCACGGGTAAAGGCTTACTGAATCCTTACAACTTAAAAATGATCCGTGAGCGCTTGCCAAACCATACTTTAATTGTTGATGCGGGCTTAGGTTTACCATCTCATGCCTGTCAAGCGCTTGAATTAGGGTATGATGCCGTATTATTAAATTCGGCGATTGCAGGTGCAGGTTGCCCAGTAACGATGAGTAAAGCGTTTAAGAGTGCGGTTGAAGCGGGGCGATATAGCTATTTGGCTAAAGCGATGCCAGAAAAAGACGTAGCAAGCCCATCAACGCCGACGCTCGGAATGCCATTTTGGCATCAAGAATAAAATGTGAGGAATAACATGAATCAGGTTGTATGGACCATAGCTGGCTCAGATTCGGGCGGCGGTGCAGGAATTCAAGCCGACATCAAGGCAATGCAAAGTTTTAATGTACATGGCTGTACGGTTATTACTGCTTTAACGGCACAAAATAGTTTAGGTGTAGAAGCACTTAACCCGATTTCAACAGAAGTGATTGAGTCGCAACTATTAGCCTTAGCCAGTGATATGCCTGCCAGTGTGATTAAAATTGGCATGCTCGCCAATGTGCAGCAAATACAGCTTATTAGTGAGCATTTAAAACATTACAAAGCAACTTGGGCAGAGCCGCCTTTGGTTGTTTATGATCCGGTTGCCATTGCCTCAAGTGGTGATTTATTAACAGAAGAAGATACTGTTAGTGCCATTAAAGAGTGCTTATTGCCATTAGTCGATGTAGTAACACCGAACACCCACGAAACGCAGCTATTAACCGGTGTTTATTTGATTGGCCCAAGCGCAGTGAAAGAAGCCGCAGAAAAGTTAACTGACTTTGGTGCAAAAGCGGTGATTATCAAAGGGGGTCATTGGGATTACCCAAGTGGCTATTGCATTGATTACTGCGTGCAAGGTGAGCAGGAATATTGGCTTGGTAACGAAAAAATTCAAACTCCGCATAGTCACGGTACTGGATGCAGTATGGCTTCTGTTATTGCAGCGTGTTTATCTAAACAGTATCCACTCAAAGATGCCTTTATTTTAGCAAAAGCCTATATAAACCAAGGATTAAAAGCAGCCGTTCGATATGGTGAAGGGATTGGCCCCGTTGCGCACACTTGCTTTCCAACAAATCTAGCAGATTACCCACAAGTCATCGAGGCGGGAAGTTGGCTAGGTGATGAACTCGACTTTGATTGCCCGGTTGACTTTACCATGGCCGCAGGTTTTGCCGAGTGCGACTCTAAACAGCTTGGGCTGTATGCCGTTGTAGATACAGTTGATTGGTTAGAGAAGTGTTTAGCCGAAGGGGTTAAAACAGTTCAATTAAGAATGAAAAATGCAGACGATGCAGCACTTGATGAGTCGATTGCAAGTGCGGTTATGCTGGGGCAGAAGTACGATGCGCAGGTGTATATCAATGATTATTGGCAATTGGCGATTAAGCACGGCGCTTATGGTGTGCATTTAGGGCAAGAAGACTTACAAACCGCTAATTTAATTGCCATAAAAGAGGCGGGGTTACGCTTAGGTGTGTCGACTCATGGCTTTTATGAGATGCTGCGTGCACATAATTACAGACCAAGTTATATGGCGTTTGGTGCTATTTATCCAACCACCACCAAAGACATGACTGGGCAAATTCAGGGCTTAGAAAAGCTAGAAAAATTTGTGCCGTTGATGGCCGATTATCCAACGGTTGCAATTGGCGGGATTGATTTATCACGTGCTGAGCAAGTTGCGAGCACGGATGTTGGCAGTGTTGCCGTAGTGCGTGCGATTACTGAAGCCGAAGACTACCAAGCAGCCATTGCCAAGTTAAAACAGCTGGTCGAAGGTCAGTCATAATATGAGCGCGTTAAGCGACAAAGAGCAAATTCGTTATAGCCGCCACTTGCTATTAAAAGAGGTGGGGCATGCGGGGCAGCAAAAGTTAAAGGCTGCACATATTGTGGTTGTAGGAGCTGGTGGGCTTGGCTCACCAGCACTGTTTTATTTAGCGGCAGCAGGAATAGGAACGCTCACTTTGATTGACGACGATAAAGTTGAGCTTTCAAATCTACAGCGACAAATACTCTATAAAGTAAACCACATGGGGCAGGCAAAAACACAGGCGGCTGCCAAGGTGTTAAGCAGTTTAAATAATCAAATTACGGTTAAGCCTCTATGCCAAAAGCTTGATGAAAGTAACTGTGCTGAGTTACTTGAAGGTGCTGACATCATCCTCGATTGCAGTGATAACTTTGCTACCCGCTATTTGGTTAATCGCTATTGTTTAGCTAAATCTATCCCACTTGTATCAGCTGCAGCTATTGCAACGCAGGGGCAGGTGATGAGTTTTGATTTTCGTGATGAACAGAGCCCTTGCTATGGTTGTATATTCCCGCAAACGAAGGAGCAAACAGCGCTTAATTGTGACAATGCTGGGGTATTGAGCCCGTTACTGGGTGTTATGGGAAGCATGCAAAGTTTATTGGCTATCAATATATTGCTTGGCCATAAAACGGGCAGCGAATTTATTCAATTTGACGGGCTAACACTAATACAGCAGCGCTTTAATATTCAAAAAGATAGTGAATGCTCAGAGTGTAATCGTGGAGTGTAGGCGCGATTTATAGTGAATTTTAAGCAAACCACTATTGCTCAAGTGGTTTGCTAAATTGAACTTATTAGTCGTTAATTTTCGCAAATGGTGTGCCCATGCGCGTCACTGTTTCTGGGTGTTGATCTGATAAGAACTCAGCTTGATTTGCACCCCAGGCTAAAATAACGGTCGAGCCTAACTTAAAGCGACCCATTTCTTCACCCTTCTTCAGAGTAATCGCGTTGTCACCTGTGGTTGGGTAATTCCAACTAAATACATCTTTACCTGCTGGTGGCGTGACTGTGCCTGCCCAAATAGTCTCGATGCTAGCAACAATTGTTGCACCAACAAGTACCATGGCTAGCGGGCCAATTTCAGTCTCAAAGATAGCCACAACACGCTCGTTACGAGCAAATAGGTTAGGTACATTTTGCGCTGTTAACGGATTTACCGAAAATAAATCACCCGGTACGTAGATCATTTTGCTCAGCGTACCATCAACAGGCATGTGAATACGGTGGTAATCTTTAGGCGCTAAATAAATAGTGGCAAATTTACCGCCTAAAAACGGCGCTGTGTCTTCTTCTTTGCCACCAAGGAGTGCTTGTAAGCTGTAGTCATGGCCTTTTGCTTGGATGATTTGACCGTCTACTACATCGCCTAATTGGCTAATTGCACCATCAACTGGGTGAGCAATAATGTCGCTTTCTTCAGCAAGTGGACGAATACCTTCTTTTAATGGGCGAGTGAAAAACTCATTAAAAGTTTTGTAATGAGCTGGATCTGGGTATTTAGCCTCACTCATGTCAATTTTGTATTGTTTGATAAACAATTTAATTAAGGCCGTTGTTAAGCCACCCGCTTTTGCTGCTGCTAACTTGCCAACCATGCGCGAAATGAAATGTTTTGGCATGGCATATTGCATAGCAATTTTGAATTTATCTAAACTCACTTGTTATTTCCTAAATAGTTATACGCGAGGAGCGCGTGCACCAGCACGGCCGTCGGCCATAGTTTCTAAAATTCGGTGGTAACTGTCAAAACGAAGTTCTGAAATTTCACCATCATCAACAGCTTGGCGAATTATACAGCCTGGATCGTTTAAATGCTTACAATCGCGAAAACGACAGCCACCAATAAAATCACGGAACTCTTTAAAGCACCATGTAACGCGCTCAACATCTAAATGCCATAAGCCAAACTCACGAATTCCTGGTGAGTCGATTAGGTTACCACCACTTGGTAAATGGTGTAATCGCGATACGGTTGTTGTGTGTTGACCAAGGCCGCTGTTCTCAGAGACTTCTTGGGTTAGGATGTCTGCATCTGGTAGTACAGTGTTTACTAAGGTTGATTTACCCACACCACTTTGACCAACAAAAATGCTGTTTTTATCGACCAGTTTTTGTTTAAGCTCAGCAATGCCTTGACCGGTTTTATTACTGACTAATAGTACTTGATAACCAAGGTCGCGATAGATATCGAGAATTTCATCAATAAAAGCAAGGCCTTCATCGTCAATTAAATCTATTTTATTAAGCACTAAAATAGGCTCAATCCCCATGTCTTCACAGGCAACTAAATAGCGGTCGATAATGTTTGGCGTAAACTCAGGGAGTACTGCAGAGACCATTAAAATTTGGTCGATATTGGCAGCGACGACTTTCACGCCGTCATAAAAATCAGGTCGTGTTAGTTGTGAGCGACGCTCATGGGTTGCTTCAATAACGCCTGCTAAGTCGCCTTCGCTAACTTTTGCACGGCGAAAAATAACTTCATCACCACATACAAGGCTCGATACAGTTCTGCGTATATTACAGCGCAATACTTCACCTGATTCGGTTTCGATATCGGCATGTTGGCCAAATCGACTGATCACAACCGCATTTTCGGCAGGGCCTAAATTGTCATTTTGCCATTGCACAGTTGCCCCTTTCTGTTGCTTTTTGTCTGCATTAGAGAGGCGTTTTTGATGATTGGCCTTAATTCGACGTGATTGGCCTTTACTTAATTTCTTTTGTTTTGCCACTTTTGGCCTATAACTTGAGTAAATGTCGGGCTTTTTGAAAAAAAAGCTTTAGGTCGACTGATGATACTAATATGATATATCTAAATGCGTTGGATCTAAAGGAAAGCACCGCTAAGGTAACTATGTCTTTTCATAAATCAAATCTTATCTGGCTCGACCTGGAAATGACAGGCCTCGAACCAGCAACAGATAAAATACTCGAAATTGCCACTGTTGTCACCGACAGTGATTTAAACATCTTGGCTGAAGGCCCTGTTATTGCTATTCATCAAAGTGATGAACTGCTTGATGGCATGGACGAGTGGTGCACGACTCAGCACGGTCAATCTGGTTTAACAGCTCGTTGTAAAGCAAGCACATTCACTGAACAAGATGCTATTGATCAAACATTGGGATTTCTAAAGCAATGGGTACCTGCGGGTGCTTCACCTATGTGTGGTAATTCTATCGGCCAAGACCGCCGTTTTATGAATAAGTACATGCCTGAATTGGAAGACTACTTTCACTACCGTAACCTTGATGTGAGTACCGTTAAAGAACTTGCACGTCGTTGGAAACCTGACATATTAGCGCAAGTGAACAAAAAAGGCTCACATCTAGCCCTCGACGATATCAAAGATTCGATCATGGAATTAAAGGTTTACCAAGAAAAATTCTTTAATTTGTAAAAAACATTTGCAAACACATCGGATTATTGTAGAATCCTGCCCCGCTTAAGACGTTAACCCCCGCGGGGTTGGTATGTCTCTAAGTAATTGAATGCGGCACTAGCTCAGTTGCCCGAACGTTTTACCGCAACCTTCAGGTTGTGCGCCAACGGACAAATTACTGACTACTTTTGAATGCGGCACTAGCTCAGTTGCCAGAACGTTTTACCGCAACCTTCAGGTTGTGCGCCAACGGACAAATTACTGACTACTTTTGAATGCGGCACTAGCTCAGTTGGTAGAGCGCAACCTTGCCAAGGTTGAGGTCACGAGTTCGAGCCTCGTGTGCCGCTCCAATTTCTCACCAA
>NZ_LKDX01000053.1:0-25526 GCF_001401795.1 Pseudoalteromonas sp. P1-26
CGGTGTCCAACGAAGCGTCAAAAAAGAAAGGTTAGTAGCTTAGGCTATTATCTTGGAAGCTCGATGCCTTTAGGCGCGAGTAGTTCACAAACTCTTTTCTGGGATTTACTTTGTTTACTTGCTCTCTCAAATCTTCTGTGAAGTTCTTTTTCTAGTGTAGGGGCATCCTCACTATAGATCATGGCATGTATATCAAATGATAATGGAGCAAAGGCACCTCTGAGCCTTTTTACTCTATCAGGTGGCTTTAATTGAGCAAATTTTAATTAAAAATCTAATGAAAATTAGGATTTAGATGGAAATATAGATTTTAAAATATCTTCAAATCAATAGTCATGGCTCTATGTTTAATGAAGTGTTTTAAGAAAAAATTAACCGGATATACAATCATTGCAAGCATGGTTGGTCAAACCATTGCTGTATCAGTAATTGGGGTATGGGCTGGGTTACTATCGATTGCCACTCCATTTGAAACAGCTATTGCTGCACAGGAACGGTTTGACCAAATTCAGCAAAAATACAAAACTGATGATCCAACAAATAACCGCTCCGATGATCAACGTTTAAATCAAACGTTATTAAAATACCCACATCAAACAGTCATAAATCCAAATCGAGAAAATGAGATAATTCAAAAATACTACCTAACCCCACAGACATCTAGAACAGTTGATTTGTCTGCTTATGGTAATTATGGAGACAATGCACAGCAGCAGATTGAAGATAGCGTAAATGTTGCGAGAGACATGTCAAAGTCAGCTGTTGTTCCATCGACTAATGCTAGTGGAGGTTTAATTACAAATTATAGTAATGGAGGAGTTTCGCTTACAAAAGATGATAGTGGTAATTATGTTGGGACTATTGATGAATCAAAAGTTACTGAGCATGTTTCTAATCAAAACGAGTACACTAGCTCAGAGCTAAATCACTCTCAAACAACATTTGAGGCAGACAGTCACTATGGTAATGAGACAGAGTTTTATGCTTCAGGAACCACTAAAATAAACAGTTTGAAAACTGACACTGCTAGTGATGCAACTGTATACCAAACAATTCAATCAATTCAGAATGACAATAAACTCCCAGAAATAAACCCCAGAAGCAGTATTTTCAATTACGGATTTAATGAAGTTAATGATGCCCTTGACGGTACCGGATCATGGTTATCGTCATGTACAGATGAGTCAGTTGACATAACACGTGAATTTACATCAACACAATCAACAAATCATTTATGTATGCAACCCCTTGCAAGCAATAGCTTATATTGCGAAGTTGAAAGAGCTACACCAGTTGCTTATGACGTAATAGTGCAAATGGCGGGTAAGGGTAAGCAGTTTTTAACAGTAGAATTTGACCTAAAGAAGCAAACTGCTAAGACAATAGCCCCAACCGATTCAATTGCAACAGAGCTGAAATTTGAAGGTCCAAGTTTTGAAGATTTCTGCACAGTTAATAATACTAATATTAATAGGGTAAGCCTTGGTGCTTGGCCTAACACCACACTAGATGGAAGTATTGATGAAAGTACTTGGATTCGAGAGTTGCAAGCGCCAACATGTGCAAATGGTTTAAAAGGTATTTTCCAAGTTGAAGATAAAACTGATGATGGTGGTGATACAAAATGGATCTTGAACGCTCAAGTAAGATACAGGTTTACTGGTGAAGTAGGGGAAAACAAGCAGTATCCAGCTGGTTGCTATGATGCGATTGAAAGTGAGCTTAAGGAAAGCAATGGCTTAGCAGGGTTTAGAGACACTATTAGTGGTGGTACTGAAAGCCGGTTTGAAGGTTTTTGTAAATTTGATAGCTATACAAATATCGAAGTTGGTAGCGTTGGATTACCCCCAGAAATATTAGAAACAGTCCCTCCTTTTTATAATGGTGATACAGGAAATAAAACTTGGAGAGTTAACCTTGATGGATACAATTGTGATCCTACTAAAGGTGAAGATTACTGTATTTTAACTCGGAGAGCCACAGAGGAAGAAAAAGCAGCAGGGATAGAAGATGAATTCCAATGTTATTCCTGGTATGAGATAGAATCTCAACCAAACCACTGCACTACCTACCAAACTGATACGCAATGCCAAGAAATTGAGAGAACATGTGCTGAAGGGTGGCTTTGGGAGCGAGATGACGCCGATGATATTTGCTTCGCTTACACAATTAAGTATCAATGTGATGAAGAAATTGTTTCGACTGTAACAAGCTCCGTAACACAGAATACCTGTGCGGCTACATTGCCTTGTGTTGGAGGGAATTGTGAAACATCAAATAGTGAAGTTAATGATCAATTCGCAGATGTTCTTGCTATGGCTACAGTAATACAGCATATGGAAGATGGGATGAACTGTGAAGATCCTACAGACCCATCAACGTGCACTATTTTTGAAGGTGAAGGTAAATTTTGCTCTTGGGAGCCAAGCGGTTTAGGTAATGACTGTTGTGAGGCTCCTGATGGTGTTGATATTTATGAATATGCACGAGCTGCTTATGGCATGCTACAAGCAGATGCATTTGTAGCTGGCCTAGATGGAACCGGCAATGCTGTAGTAGGCGGCTATCAGAGTCTGAGAGAACCTATTGCTAATGCAGCTACAACTGCTGGTGAAGCTGTTTCAAGCGCCTGGTCTTCAGTTTCTACGGTGTTTACTGATGCGGCAAGTACTGCGGCAGGTAATGCAGCAGGGGAGGTGGTTGATGCATCTGGGGCCGCAATAGATATTTTATCGGATCAAGCTATTGAAGAACTACAGCAAATGGTTATGAACTACGTTTATGATTCGATTCCAGAGGAATTAGCGCAGG
The DNA here is from genome assembly GCF_001401795.1 of Pseudoalteromonas sp. P1-26. NCBI lineage: Bacteria > Pseudomonadati > Pseudomonadota > Gammaproteobacteria > Alteromonadales > Pseudoalteromonadaceae > Pseudoalteromonas > Pseudoalteromonas sp. P1-26. The sequence goes on from NZ_LKDX01000053.1 coordinate 2,812, forward strand.
CATTAATGAAAAAAACCGTTGAAAAAGGAGTATCTACAGTGGTGCTATCAGAAGGAGCGAGTCAAGCTGTAGCGGTAATTGGTTATGTATATGCTGCATACATGGTGTATCAATATATTAAACTAGCTTTAAATTTGCTCACTGCTTGCCACGAGTATGAAATGGATATGGGAGTTAGGCTTGCTACGAAACAATGCATTCCCGTAGGAAAGAAATATTGTGCTGAAGATGCTTTGGGTGTCTGCTATCTACGTCGTCAAGATTATTGCTGTTATGACTCCATCCTATCTCGAATAATAATGGCACAAGCATCCTCAATGCTTGGCCATGACCTAGAAGAATATACAACAGAAGAAGTTGATGGTTCAAAATTAAGGAATTGTCCGGGGTTAACCCCTGAACAACTGTCTAACTTGGACTGGAATAAAATTGATTTAAGCGAATGGATTAACATAATGATCGAGTCTGGTATTGCTGATTTTGATCAAGACCTTGATAAGCTGACTGGTTCTGGTCGACTACTTAATAATGAAGGTCGAGAAAACGCTGTTGATAGAACAACACAAAGAGCTGTTGACGCTGAACTGGCTGAGAGAGCTATTGAAACAAGAAGTATAATAAATGCAGATGATATTGATTGTTCATATGTGCCGAGACCATTGGCATGCTACTTCCTTAATGATGATTAATGATTATAAAGTTGCGCAATATAAATAATAAAGTACGATAGAGTCACTTTCGGGACAAACTAGAAAATCTATGAAAAATATAACTAAAATAGCCTTAGCTTCCGTCGTGGCATTAACTTTATCAGCTTGTTCGTCAACAAAAGAGCCAATTGTGTTTGATAGCTTTCAAGCAAATGAGAATGACTCATTTGCAAAAACAACAATGCGCTTAGCTGGCAGCAATAAGTTTATGGATAGTGCTGACGGAAAGTCAGGGACTCGCAAAGTACCTGGATCGAGTGTAATGGCTCTAGGTCAGCTGTTAATGTTAGATTTTACTGGAGCAGCCAGTACAGCTATTAATGATAGGATCATTGAAAACGAGCCTTTAGCTAAGAACGCTCAATTTATTGTTAAGGTTGATAATGTAGACCAATCAGTGCTTGCAAATCCTGAAGGTATTATTGCTAGAGCTTCGAAAAAGCTTGATGAAATAGCTGCCAAGAAAGGGCTCGAAATAGAGTCAGAAAGAACAACAAATATTCAGCGAATCATCAACTATAAAAACAAAAATCAATGTGAAAATTTGCTTCTTGCTCTGAGTACCTGCGGACAATACCTTGGGCTTGGTCGAGTTTCTTCATATGATCAAGAAAATAAGTCTGCATATGTAACTTTTGAAACAAAAGGGACAACTGTGTCACTGCATTTAATGAGCGGTTACATGGGGGATGATGTTTACTTGTATCACCCAAGAAAATTAGGATCAGGTAACTGGGATTACAGTTGGGCTATGTACGCAGGTTCTCATATAGTCATTCACAAAGGAAAAATACATAAATTTATTACCGGCCAACAGGTTGATGATGGTGTGGATATTAGTGAACTGCGATATTTGTTTATTGAAAATTGGAAAAAAAATGACAAGAGCGAATACAACGAAAAGTATCACAAAAACCCTAAAGACAAAGGTAAATACTTATACGATTATCACTTAAAAGACATGAGCTTCACTGAATTACCGCTTGATACTAAGTTGTAAATTTACTTACTTTTGAATTTAGTAGGTTTATTAATATATCACTGTCCAATGCTCCACGTTTGGTATTACGAACACTGGTCTGGGCGAAATAGCCAGCCTTTTTAGGCCGGTTTTTTCATTTCTTATCCTTAGGTAAATTTATTTTTCTGAGTTGTTGTTTGAAGTATAAGGTTTATTTATAGTATTCAAAACTATACTAATCTGTACTAATTCCTATCTTAGATAAAGTAAAAAACTAGATCTCAGTTCATTAGATCAATAGCACTTCTTATATTAATCTACTAAAACTCACCCGCACTAATTGGTTTAGTTACCATGTTAGTCAAAGTTCTTGCGCAAGTTAAAACAGATAATTCAGGTTTATTGATTGAAGTACCAGTGTTGCTTAGCGAATATGGTGTATTTGATCCCTTACTTGATTACGTTATAAGCCAGTCGCACATTAAAATTTTGCCATGGGTGAATCGCATTACGTTTGCTTTGCACCTTTGGTTGGATGATGTGTTTTACGACCCAGAAAACCTAAGCGGTGTAATAGTTCGCTTGTATCATCCTGAAGACATTGGTTACAGTTTTTGCAGTCAAGTGAGCTAATGTAGTATTCGCACTTTATGAATATTACTTATGTGCCATTAGCGGTCACTCAATCTTGACACCAAGTGATCAAAAACCAATCGAATACGTTGTGGTACTGGACCACGTTGAGGGCGATAAATATATAAATCCCAAGGCACCGGCTCGACTTCTTCTAACACTCTCACAAGTTTCTCTTGGCGTAATAAGTCTTGGACCAAAAAGTCAGGAATTTGAGCAAACCCCAGTCCATTTTGTATAGCCATTAATTCAGCTTCGGTGTCGGCACTTCGAAAACGTGTTATGGATGGGGTCCACTGTCTGTCCATGGAAAAAACCCATGGCCAAAGCTTTCCCGTATTGCGATCTACTAACCCTGTAGCCGGCAAGTGGTTTAGATCTTCAATAGACGCAGGCTTTCCCACTCTATTTATTAAGTCAGGCGAAGCCACGACATACATATTAATTTTGGTGAGCTGGCGGGCAATAAATCGACTATCCCTCATGAAGCCGATACGAATCCCGATATCTATTTTTTCGTCAACGACATCCACGCGCTCGTCACTGAGTGTCAGGTCTATATCCAATTGAGGATGTATTGTTGAGAGTTCCAGTAATACTGGCATTAAGCATTTATGACCAAAACCAACAGGCGCTGCGATACGAACCCGCCCTTGTAATTCATTACCCGAGTTAGGGGCGCTTGTTTGAAACAATTCATCTACAGCGCGCAGGCGTTCTTTTGCTATCAAAGCAAATTTTTCTCCAACTATAGTCACTTGTATGTGTCGAGTATTTCGATGAAATAAAAGCTCCCCTTGTAATTGCTCTAACTCCTTCACTGCTCGTGTCACTGCCTGAGGAGAAATTCCCAGACGGTTAGCCGCTTCTTTAAAGCTGCGAGACTCAGCAGCAGTACAAAATATCCGGAGCATTTCTAATCTGTTAAGCATCACAGTCACATTCAGTTTTGATATGAATACATTAATACTATTCCATTTTTAGGAATTGTGAAATTAAAACTTTTCCATTTATTAATTTCTGAAGGTAAGTAATAATTTGTTTGTTATTTAGACAGAGTCATTCATTCAACTGATTTGAGGATATTAACTATGAGCAGTGTTTTAGCAAACAATATCAGCAGTAAAGTCGTTGTTATCACCGGTGGTAGCAGCGGTTTAGGCGAAACAACAGCAAGATATCTGGCTAGTCTTGGTGCGTCAGTAGTATTAGGTGCCCGCCGTATCGAGAAGCTTGAAGCTATTGCTGCTGACATTCGCTCAGCAGGCGGAAAAGTTGCCGTTCAAGCGACAGATGTGACTAGCCAGGACGAAGTGAAGGCCCTTGTAAATCTTGCACAAGAGCGCTTCGGTAAAGTTGATGTGGTTATCAATAATGCAGGGTTAATGGCGATTGCACCGTTAGCTGAGACTCGAGTTGACGAATGGGATCGCATGATTGACATCAACGTTAAAGGTCTGCTGTATGGAGTAGCCGCAGCACTTCCGATTTTTCAGGCTCAGGGAACAGGCCACTTTATCAATATTTCATCCGTAGCGGGTGTCAAAGTATTCAGTCCCGGCGGCACGGTTTATAGCGGAACCAAATTCGCTGTTCGCGCTATTGCCGAAGGCTTACGCCATGAAGTTGGGGGTAAAATTCGTTCAACAATCATTTCACCAGGTGCAGTCGAATCTGAATTAAAACATGGAAGTTCAGATACTCAGGGTGCAGCCTTTGTAAAAGATTTTTATCAGCAAAATGAAATTCCATCTGAATCTGTTGCTCGTGCTATCGCATACGCAATTGAGCAGCCTGCGGATGTGGATATCAACGAGATTGTTCTGCGCCCAACTGTTCAAGAATTTTAATTCGTTTAATAAAAGACCTATTAACCAGCGGGTGATTTAACCACCCGCTGAATATTCAGTTTGTGAGGTTATTGATGACAGCGTTAAACAGACAAATGCGTGCTTTGGTATTAGATAGCTATGAAGAGGGTACAGCATTCCGGGATGCCCTGATTAACTTACCCTCGCCATCAGCAGGTCAGGTGCAAGTAAAAATATTTGCAAGTGGAGTCAATCCTATTGATTACAAGATCCGCCAAGGTATCGCTCCTTATGCCATGCCGGAATTACTCGCAGTACTTGGCACCGATTTAGCTGGAGAAATTGTTGCTATCGGCGACGGCGTCAGCGACTTTGCAGTAGGTGATGCAGTTTATGGTCTGACTGGCGGAGTGCGAGGATTGCAAGGATCACTGGCTGAATATGCCAACGTAGATGCTGAGTTACTTGCTCTCAAACCGAAAAATTTGTCCATGCGTGAAGCTGCGGCTTTACCTCTGGTTGCACTTACCGCTTGGGAAGGTTTGGTTGACAAGGCGAATGTTAAAGCGGGCCAGAAAATCCTTATCCAAGGTGGAGCTGGCGGAGTTGGACATTTAGCTGTGCAAATTGCTAAGGCCTTAGGTGCCGACGTTTATGCCACTGCATCGACTGGAAAACAAGAACTGCTCAAGGCGCTTGGTGCCACGCCGATTGATTATCACACTGTAAGCCCTGCTGACTACGTGGACGCATACACCCAAGGCAAAGGATTCGATATCGTTTACGACACTGTCGGTGGCTCTGTACTCGATGCCTCATTAGGTATCATTGCACATTATGGACATATTTTAAGCTGTGCTGCATTCAGCTCACATAATCTGGCACCGTCGTCATTGCGCTCTGCAACATTGTCAGCGATTTTTGTGTTACACCCACAGCTCAGCGGAGAGGGGCGCAAACATCATGGCGACATTCTGCGGCAAATTACGGCTCTCGTTGAAGCTGGACAAATTAAGCCACTACTCGATCCGTTACGCTTTTCCCTTGACACGGCAATGGATGCACATAATGCCGTAGAGTTGGGGTCTATGGGTAAAGTAGTTATTGATGTAATTGCTTAAAAGGTCATTGTTGAGGATGCATATGAGCCCAAGAAAACTAGTTCGAACTGTTCGTTTCCATGAATTAGGTGGTCCCGAGGTGTTAACTATTGACTCGCTGGCGAGTCCAAGTTTGCAGGCCACTGATGTTCGTATTGCGGTCAAAGCTGTTGGCCTCAATCGTGCTGATGCCATGTTTAGGCGAGGCAACTATATAGAAAAGGCTGACTTCCCTTCGCGAATCGGCTATGAAGCATCCGGGATAGTCATTGAAATCGGGGAAGAGGTAGATCATTTACGCCTTGGGGACGAGGTTTGCATTGTCCCTCAGATGGGGCTTTCTCAGAATGGCTGCTACGCAGAAGAGATTGTCGTACCAAGTGAATATGTGGCACTCAAACCAGCAGGGCTAACCTTTGCTGAAGGCGCAGCAGCTTGGATGCAGTACCTGACAGCTTATGGCGCTTTGGTCGAAATTGCTAACGTGCAAAAAGGCGATGCAGTACTGATAACCGCCGCATCGAGCAGTGTTGGATTGGCTGCGATTCAAATTGTGAATTCTCTGGGAGGTATCCCTATCGCTACAACTCTAACAGGAGCTAAAAAGGCTGCTGTGCTCAAGGCTGGCGCGGCCCATGTGATTGCAACCCAAGAAGAACCGCTACTGGATAGCTTGAAAAGCATCTTGGGAGCAAACAATTTAAAAATCGCATTTGATGCTGTCGGTGGGCCGCAGATAGCTGAAATTGCTGAAGCAATGAGCCCTGAAGGAACAATAATAGTACACGGAGCATTAAGTCCCGAAACAACTCCTTTTCCCTTAAAAATAGCACTTCGTAAAAGTCTGACAGTTAGGGGGTATGTGTTTACTGAGGTTATAAAAGACATCGAGCGTTTTCGCAGAGCAAAGCAATTTATCCACTCGGGTTTATCCGAAGGAACACTCAAGCCTGTCATTGATCGAAGCTTTAAATTTGAAGAGATAGTAGCAGCTCATCACTATCTGGGGTCAAATCAGCAGATTGGTAAAATAGTGGTCGTACTTGATTAACAGATGAAGGAAAACTTTATCTGTGTGTTGTGCTGGATCTGTTTAACCATGTCGTTGTAGGCTGGTTAATACATCACCGACAGGATAGAAAAATGGTTCTGCGAGCGGTGGAGATGGCTGTCTGGCAACGTCCTGAAGCGACACAGGCAATACTGCATTCGGATCGTGGAACGCAATTTACCAGCGGCAATTATCAACGGTATTTAAAAAAGCAACGACTTATTGGGGAGCATGAGTGCTGTCGGTCATTGTGCCGATATACTTTTTTACATCGAGCGGTTTCATAATCCAAGAATGCGACTTAGAGTAGCTAATCAAGACAGGTAGTTTACAAACATTTTAAACCGTCCGTAGAAACGGGGGAGAACCCCCGCCAGAACAATAAGACAAAGGGGTAGTGTATGGTAATTAACGATCTTCTCTGGCGGCGACCACGCCATCACATGGATGTCGATGAAACCCACGACCACGTGCACTGGGTGGAACTTTTCTTCGATCTGGTCCATGTAGTGACAATTTTCATTCTGGGGAATTACCTGTCCCATCATCTGGGGTGGCAAGGATTCTGGGTGTTTACGGGAATGTTCCTGGCGATTTTCTATGCCTGGGCAGACAGTTCGGTCTATAATTCGCTGTATATCTCCACGGACATGCCGCATCGAGTGGTGATGGCACTTAAGATTGTCACGATGATGACCATCGCGGCGGCAATTCCCGACGTGGGAGGTGAAGGCTGGACGTATTTCGCGCTGGGCTATGCGTTGAATCGGGCGCTGACGGCCTATCTTTACTGGCGGGCGCGCTGTACCGACAACGCGGGCAATACGCTGGCGCAGGAACAGGGGCGGAATTTTTTCGTGTTGGCCGGGGTGTTCGCACTGTCGGCTTTTTTGCCCACACCGGTCGCCTACTGGGTGTTTGCCGCCGGCGTGGCAGCAATTCAGCTGCAGTACATGCTGCCGCGCGTAGGCACGCTCCGCTTCGAACGCTTTGTGCCTCAACTCGGACACATCTCGGAGCGCTTCGGCCTTTTGATGTTGATCTTGCTGGGTGAAGGCTTCTTTAAGCTGGTGGTCACGCTGGCCGACAAGGGCGTCTACAAAGTCAGCGCGGGTACGATGTTCAATGTGACCATGGGCGGCTTGTCCCTCTTCGCGCTGGCCTGGACTTATTTCAACTGCGCCGGCAATGCAAAACCGAAGAGCCGCACCAGTGCCGTGCTTCTGAGATACTGGCTTGCTCACATCGCGATTTTGTGGAGTGCGGTGACGATTGGCGTTGCGCTGGCCGGAGAAGTCTACGTCGGCCTGTGGGAGCCTTATCCGCCCGGCTACGCCGCGCTTGGCTCGGTCGGCCTTGCGGTTTTTTTAGCTTCGCTATGGGCGCTGCGTCGAACTGTGGCTGATGCCGCCGACAACTACCATAGCGCCGGTCTGAGGCTGTTCGGCATTGTCATGGCGCTGGTTGTGCTAGCCTTTCATCCCCTCGTACCGTCGATTGTCAGCAACGGGCTTTGGGTCCTAGCGCTGTTCTCGCAGATTGGTGTGCCGATTTTTCTAGCGGTAAGAGATACGCGCCGGTCTGATAAAATGCTGTGATGGAACATGGCTATGCCCATGCAATTTGACAGATAGCCGTCAGGGATTTGATGCGCTCTTCTTATGCTCATTAAGCCGGCCTTTTCGTGATCAGTGATTGTCCGTCGGCGCTTCGTCCTCAGTTAGCCGTGCGTCCTCCCGCATGGCGTGCCCCTTCTAAAATAACTGAGCCAATAATGTTCTATTCTGGTTACTTTAATGAACGTAATGTGCCTTAAGGTAATCAATTTGGCACTTTGTGCCTCTTATGTTTTCTGTTCAGCGTGTGCGCAATTTGCTCTGATTTTTTTACTATTTTCAGACTTAGGAGGCTGCTGTAAAAGGAAAAGCTGATAGTCTGACATATATCGAATTTATGATAAAAGGAAAATTAATAATGCCTAATTTCGATCCAAACTTTGAATCTACTCGCTTGGCTATGCTTTCAAAACAACACCCTGACATTGTGAAGGTGTCGGGTGAGGGAGTGTTTCGTGCGGAAGATGACGAAGACCGCCTAAGCGGAACATTTTGGACTCTTGAAGATGAGATTTTTGATTAGGTCACCGAATCTGGCTTCAAGCTATACTTGCTTGAACTTCTGGATAATTTCATAGAATACCGGGGTCAATGTAACGAGCTTCAGAAAAAGGAAGGGATTGTACGTTTCGCTGGTGGCACTTTAAATATTGAACAATTAAATTAAACGTAGCTTAATGTAGTGTCCAGTTTTACTGGATTAGATCACTTTATCTTCATTTGAATAATGACTTTAATGAGCTATTTTTGTCGTTCCAGTAATATAGAAGAAATGGAATTGCACCTTCTTTAATCTCTTCTGCTGAATAGAACTTCTCTGTATTGAAAGCTTTAAAATAAATTCCTTGGGAATAAGCTTTAACTGTTGAGGAAAGAATGAACGCCAAATAGATAAAAACAAGAATTGAGGTAAATATTGTTAATGATGTGGAAATTTGCATCAATGCAAAAGTAACAAGCAATAAAACCATTAGATGGGATAAACTTCTAATTTTATTAATTTTGATTTTGGTCATACATAAAAACCTATTTAAGTTCCTTCTTAAATTTCACCTATTATTCTATTCCTTGTGAGTCTATCTAGTCAATCTGTAGTATCTATATGAATTCAAATTTTCACAAAATATTATGAATTTTTGCTTTTTTTACTGCAACTCTAGGTTTTTCACTAAGTATTGTGAATTTGTTGTCCTGTTGATTATATCCCTCTATTATTCATAAATATCTGTGAATTTTGGTGATCAAAATGGAAATATCTGTTAGTTCAGCAAAGCAATTAGGTAAATTAATATCAGCTGTTAGAAAAAGCCAAGGGTTAGACCAAAAAACAATTGGAGAATTTTCGGGTAATAGTATCAATACGGTAGGTGACTTTGAAAAGGGGAGTGGTTCATTGTCCGTTAGCAGGTTATTTGATTTGATGGAGTCACTTGGTATTGAAATGAAAATAGACTTCGCGCTGCCTCCATCAGATACTTCAGCGCAAAAGAAGCTAATCAAACGCATTAGTGAGATAGTTGATAATGGATAGATCGCTCACAGTATTTGTAAGTACAAAAAAAATGGGTGAGTTAAAGGATGTGAATGGTTTTTGGGCATTTGAATATTCACAAGAGTGGGTTAACTCAGATAAAAACTTCTCCTTGTCACCGGATATACCAATTCAAAATGAAATGACGTTAGATACAGGTACTAAACGTCCTGTTCAGAGCTTTTTTGATAATCTTTTACCCGAAGAAAACGCGCGCAAATTATTAGCAAAAGATGCGCAAGTTGACTACTACGATTCATTTGCATTACTAGAAGTGTCAGGTATTGAGTCCGCTGGTGCCTTAATAATGTTGCCTAAGGGGGGTGTCTTGCCAGATCCAAGTGCTGAGCCTCTAGAATTATCTGCTCTTTCAGAGAGGATAAAAGCTCTCCCTAAAGCACCATTGAATAAGAGAAAAGGTAGTAGGATGTCACTCGCTGGGGCACAATATAAAATGCTAGTTATAAAAAAAGGCTCTGATTTTTTTGAAGGTAATGCAGGTACGCCTTCCACTCATATATTGAAACCAGATCATTCAGAGCCTGATGATTATTGGCAAACGACTTGTAATGAATGGTTTGTTATGAGGCTTGCTAAAATGATGGGTATAGATGTACCAAAAGTGGAGTTATTGTATGTACCTGAGCCTATCTATTTAGTTGAAAGATTTGACCGTTATGGTAAATACCCGAATCAAGAGCGTCGACACATTATTGATGCGTGTCAACTGTTGAGTTTTGGTAAAGATTTTAAATATGCAGCTTCAACTGTTGAAACTTATAAGAAGATATTGGGCAAAGTTCGGACTAAGGCACAAGATACAATAAAGCTATATCGCTGGGTTATTTTTAATTTTCTTATAGGAAACGGTGATGCACACCTAAAAAATATTAGCTTTTATTATGGGGATGGGGATCCACAGCTGACACCATTTTATGATTTATTGTCTACGATAATATATGTGCAAGAAGGGACTAAACCACTTGAGCAAAAATTATCAATACCGATAAATGGAAAAGAAACATTTGATGAATTAAGGCGAGATGATGTTTTGGCTTTTGCAAATGAAATTGGCATGCCAGGCAAGGGAGCTGCAACTTACTTAGATTCCATGGTTAAAAACATTCAAGGTGTATTTGAGATTCTTTACAAAGAAGTCCTAGAAATGCCAACTACTCCTACACGCGCTTTAGAGTTACGTATGCTAAGGGAAATACAATATAAAGTTTTAAATGAAATGGTGGAAAGGTTAAGAATTAGCTAGTTGCATCAACTAAAGTAAGTTGAAGTATGAGAAACCAAATCATTTGAGCCCCAAAATTGTTTTTGGACATAAACGCGTTAGAGACGAAGGACGGCTATGTGCCCAGACTGTGTGAAAACTAATTTTTAATAAATTGTCTTGGGTATGTTCTTAGTTTGAAACCATTTAAGATGGTTGCGATCGATTTTTTCTCAGTATCGCAATTTTCTCCGCGCGAGCGAAACTGCTATGGCAACGCTACTCTAATTGCTTTACTTAGGCCGTTAACTCCCATAATTGTTATCATTCTTCTGAAGTTGTAAGCTAGGACATGAAGACTTATTTCTGTCCCCACGCTTTTTAAACCTCGTGTTAGTAAGTGGGTAGCTCCCATCCAGAGTTTAATTGTGCCAAAGGGGTGCTCAACAGTTTGCTTGCGATGAAGCATCAATTCAGGTTCATTCTTTAGCTTTTGAAGCATTTCTTCTGTCAGAATCTCATGCACCCACCGCCTTATTCGCCTAGGGTCTTTTTTAGAGTTAGTGCACTGACTTCTTATTTTACAATCTCGACAAGCAATGTGATTGAAGTAAACATCAAGGTATTTACCTTGCTCAAATACCTGCATTCGATTTTGAAGTTCATTACCAGCGGGGCATAAGTAAATATCTTTATTTGCATCGTATTTGAAGAGTGAGCGGTTAAATATCCCTTTCTTTTCAGAGGACGATGTATCCGTCTTGGGCATGATTGGCTCTGCACCCAAATCGATAGTATCTTTTATATCGGGCTGACTGAAGTAACCTTTATCTGCTAATACCCTTATATCTTCCTTGCGCAATGCTTTTTGTGCGAGTTTTGTCATTGACGCAAGCTGGCCTCTATCTGGCACGTTGGTCACCTCATGCGCCACTATAAGGTGGTGCTTGGTATCAACCGCACTTTGCACGTTATAACTCACAACTCTTGTAAAACCTTGAGTTTTCATTAAACGTGAATCAGGATCAGTAGTGGATATTTGCTTGTCAGGATGAGCTTCAACTTGTTCTTTAATCTCGTGTAGTTTTTTTAACTGGCTGCGAAAGTCAGCTAGCCTATCTTTTGTGGCTTTAATTTTTGTGACGTTAGCTTGCTCTTTATCGGCTTCATCAAGTAATTCAAGGTAACGTTCAATATTCTTTTCGACTCGGTCGATGTGGAATTTAACTTTGCTTGGCGTAAAATTATTGCCTTTGTTGTTGCTAGCTTTAAACTTACTACCATCGATGGCAACAACTGGTTTCTCAAACATATTCAGACGACGGCAGACTTCAACAAACGTTTTGCACACATTTTTTATACCATCTCCGTTGTCTTTTCTAAAATCAGCAATCGTTTTAAAGTCGGGTGCCAACTTACCAAGTAGCCACATCAGTTCAATATTGCGTTGGCATTCGGTTTCTAATCGGCGGGATGATTGAATACGGTTGAGGTAACCATAAAGATACAGTTTTAATAATGTGGCTGGATGATACTTAGGGCGGCCTGTGGACTTTAAAGTTAACCCTTTAAACTCCAATTCAGCTAGATTTAGTTCCTCAATGAAAACATCAATCACTCTGACCGTATTATCTTCACTGACGTAGTCTTCCAACGATTCTGGAAATAACGTTGATTGGTCACGACTTTCACCGCTTATAAACTTTGACATACTGCCTCAACCCTCAACTGAATCAATAGTCTAATTATATAAATATCAGTATATTAAGTGAACTAAATGTATAGATTAATAGATCATAAGCAGAACATACTTAGACCAAAAGGTGATCAGAGTTTTCACACAGTCTGTGCCATAATCCGACCTTGAGACACATAGAGATTAAGACTGCAAAGATACGAAAGCGGAAGTTAGCTTTGGCCTGTTTAACGACAAATATTCCGACAAAGCAGTCATGACTATTAGTTTATTGTTAAATCTAATCTTTCTTTTCGTTCATCTACTCAATAACCCCACGCTAAACGTGACTTTAGCGTGGGGTTAGAGTTCACAGTAATTTTATCTGGATAGCTCTTTTATTTTTTTCTCTGAAAACCAGCGATATAAAACAGGTAAAACAAATAATGTTAACAGTGTTGCAGTTACCAAGCCGCCAACAATAACACTCGCTAATGGGCGCTGTATTTCTGCACCAACACCATTAGACATTAACATCGGTATCAAACCTAAAGCTGATGTTATAGCAGTCATAAGTACAGGTCTTAATCTTGAAGTAGCGCCTTCAAAAACGGCTTTAGATGCTTCTAGACCGTCTTTAATACGTTGGTTGATACTTTCTACCATAACGACCCCATTCAATACCGCTACACCAAATAAGGTAATAAAGCCAACGGAGCTTGGTACAGACAAGTATTGTCCAGATAAATATAAGGAGAAAACTCCGCCAATTACAGCAAGCGGCACGTTGACCAATATCAGCATAGCTTGACCAACAGAGCCAAAAGCAAAGTAAAGTAACAATGCAATTAGCGCTAAAGATAGAGGTACAACGATAGCTAGTCTGCTTTGAGCACGCTGCTGGCTTTCGAATTGGCCACCTATTGCTACCGAGTAACCTGAAGGTAGGTCAACTTTCTCAGCAATAACTTTTCTGATGTCGGCTACTACACTACCCATATCTCTATTCTGAACGTTTGCTTGAATAACGACACGCCTTTGAACATCATCGCGCCTTACTTGAGGAGGACCTGATTCAAATGAAACAGTTGCAACATCACCTAAGCGTACCCAGGCGCCTGTTGGTGACTGAATTCGAATATCTGAAATAGCTTCCTTATTTTGTCGGTACTCTTCTTCAATACGCACGTAAATATCATAACGTTCATTGCCTTTGATGATTTGTCCAGCTTCAACCCCTCCAATACCATCTCGCACAACTTCCATTATATCAACAACTGAAAGTCCAAAGCGCGATAGCTCTTGCCTATTAGGTTTTACGACAAGTTGCGCTTCACCTGCAATTTGCTCAAGAGCAACATCTCTTGCACCATCAACACTCTTTATAGCCGCTTCGATCTCTTGTCCTTTAGCTGCTAAAACGTCTAACTCAGGGCCAAATAACTTTATCGCCAACTGAGCTTTTACGCCAGATAGTAACTCATCAACACGAGTCGCAATAGGTTGAGAAAAGTTTAGTAGTAAGCCAGGAAACTCCTCTAAAGATCTCTCCATTTTCCCTTGAAGTTCATATCGATTAGATGCACTGGTCCACTCAGAAACAGGCTTCAACCCTATGTAAATTTCTATGTTATTCACAGGCTCTGGATCTCCACCTATTTCGGCTCGACCAATTCGGCTTAATGCATAGGTTACTTCAGGAAAAGCCATTAGTTTTTCTTCTAGAATTGGTGCCACAGTGAGCGCGGTATCTAAACTGGAAGAAGGTGCCAGCGTTGCTCTTAAGTTTATCGTCCCTTCTTCTAACTCAGGTACAAATTCAGTACCAATTAATGGAACTAATGCAAAGGCAGAGAAAACTAATATAAGTGCGGCTGAAATGACTAACTTGGTGCGTTTTAGTGCGAATGTAAGCCCTTTTCTGTAGAGTTTGTCTAATGGCCTAAGAACAAAGCTTTCCCTCTCTTTTACACCTGACTTAAATAAATAAGTTGCCAGTGCAGGTACGATAAACAACGCAACCACAATCGCAGATACAACGGCTAAGATGATGCTTATTGCCATAGGTTGGAATAACTTTGCTTCAACCCCTTCAAAGCTGAACAATGGCGCAAATACGACTAAAATAATCGAGGCAGCAAAAAAGACGGGACGAGCCACTTCTTTACCTGCATTTTGCAGACGTAATTTAATGCCGTGCTCATCGTGTTCTACATCGTGCGGATCTGCGTCAGAAGTTGGAACACGTTCCTTTACCGATTTCGAATGTGTCGCGTCAGGTCTATTTAAATGTTTAAACATATTTTCAACCATAACCACTGAGCCATCTACAAGCATACCAATAGCGACCGCTATGCCACCCAGTGACATAAGGTTTGCAGAAATGCCCCACCAAGCCATGATCATTAACGCGATACCAATTGAAATTGGAATAGATATTAATACCAAGAAGGTTGCACGTAAATTCATTAAAAATAGTGCTAATACAATACAGATGAAAATAAATGCTAGTAATAGTGCATCAACCACTGTATTTACCGCTTTTTCAATCAAATCAGCCTGATCATAAAAAGGCTCAAAGCGAACACCTTTTGGCAATGCTTGATTAATTAATGGAATTCTTGCATTGATACCATCAATGGTGGCTTTAGTATTTGAACCCATGCGTTTTAAGACAATGCCAGAGACAACTTCGCCTAAATTTTCGACTTTACCGTCTTCGGTTTTGCGCGTCATGGTGACAGCACCTTGACGAATTTCACTGCCCATTTCAACTTTAGCAATATCTGAAACCGTAACAACCGTACCATCTACTGTTTTAACGGGAACTTGTTTGATATTACTGATGCCAGCCTCACCACTCTCAAACCAGCCTGTGCCTCTAATCACAAGCTGCTCTTGCCCACGGTTCATGTACCATCCGCCAACATTCGCATTGTTGTTATCTAGGGCACCAACAACGTCTTCTTGCGTTAGTTCATATGCTAAGAGCTTAGATGGATCGACATTGACTTGGTATTGCCTAACATTACCACCAAAAGATAATACATCAGTGACTCCATCGACAGGCATAACGAGTAACTTAACAATCCAATCGTTAAGGCTTCGAAGCGCCATAGCATCATAACCTGCACCTTTATCTGAAATAAGAAGATACTGAAATACTTGGCCCAGCCCAGAGGTGTTTGGTCCCATTTCGGGTGTCCCAACACCTTCTGGTATCAGTTCTTTTGCGGCTTGAAGACGCTCAAATACGAGTTGTCTTGCAAAGTAAATGTCGGTGCCTTCTTTGAAAACAACCGTAACGCCAGACAAGCCTGTTTTAGAAATTGAGCGCACTTGTTCTACATCAGGTAGGGCATACATTACCGCTTCAATGGGGTACGTAATGAGTTGTTCAACTTCTTCAGCAGCCAGTCCTGGCGCTTCAGTATTTACAGCAACTTGAACATTAGTAACATCAGGAAAGGCATCCAAATTTAATTTTGGGATCACCATAACTGCACCAACCATAGTGGCAAACAGCGCAATCAAAATCAGGAGTCTATTATTAACAGACCAATCTATTATTTTATTAAACATAGTCTTGCTCCCTAGTGGTTGTGCGGATCAAATCCGCCTTTAGCGATTTCAGACGCAACAAAAAATGCGCCTTTAGTTACAATTCGCGTTCCACTATCAAGGCCAATGATTTCTCTAAAACCACCTAAGGCTCGGCCTAGTTCTATTTCTACAGCTTTAAATTCTCCAGGGTGGTCTTCGACAAATACTGTCCAATCACCATCTGCGCTGCGGATCAATGCTTCTTCTGGCACAGCCATCACTTTCTGCTTTGTGGCAAACTGAAAGTAAACTTTTACAAACATGCCTGAATGAAGATTATCATCCGAATTATCTACTCCTAACCTAATAATTCGAGTACGAGTAATAGGGTCAATTGTATGGGCTTCTTGGATAACTTTGGCATTGTAACTCTGGCCTTCTAATTTAAGTACCGCAGGAGAATCAATTGATAAATTTAGCTTTTTATTTGGAGAAACTTTTGCTTCAACCCATAGTTGTTTTTCATCTGCTAACAACATTACTGAATCACCAGCATCAACACGTTGCCCTTGGATAAAATCGTCTTGAAGTACAACCCCTTCACGCTGAGCAATTAATGTATATTGCCCAAACGCTTTTATGTCTTTGTTAGAAATGCCATCTATTGCTTTTTCAGTTAACCCTAAAGCAATAAGCTTCCCGTAACTCGCATTGTATGTAGTCTCTGCTTGTAATAATCTACTTTCACTCACCGTCTTGTTACCCAGCTTTTTCACACGTTGCCATTCGGTTGAAGCGATTAAATAGTCAGCCTGTGCTTGTGCCATTGCTTCACTAAATAATGTAACTAACTTCTGACCTATTTCTACATGCTCTCCAAGCGCTGCATGGCGACTAATAATGACTGACTCTGTACGTGGCGATACCACATAACTTTTATAGCCATTAGCTTTTATTTCGCCTGGTGCATATACGGTGCTAAATTGATATTCAGGCTTAACACTTTCCACTTTAATGTTAGCAAGCGACATCTTCTTTGGATCAATAGTGATACCTTCTTCATGTCCTTCTTCTCCCTCTTTATTACCACCTTCATGGCCGTGCTCGTCATGGTCACCTTTATCTTCTTCATGTCCCTTTTCGTGTTCATGCTCATCTTGATGTTCTTTTTCTTCTTGTTTCGAAACGTTTGTGACAGAACCAGTTCCATCTGACGACTGTGCAAAAGCATCATGATTTGTAGTAAACCCAACTAACAGGCAGCTAATTACTACGGCTAAAAATTTTTTACTAATTACTGTATTCATTTTTGTAACCTATATTTTTAATAAATTTAAGATTTCGTTTTTCGCTACTGAAAAAACAAAGCGCTCAAATCTCAAATTTGGATAACTGACCCATACTTAAAATGAAGGATATTTCTGCAAGCTTGAATTGATTTTCCAAACGTATTCCTGCATGAAGCCCTTCCGCACGTTGATTTAATGCAAGTAAGTAGTCAGAAGTATTAATGTCACCAGCTTCCCAGCGCTTATTTAATAAGTTTTCGCTGCTATCTAATCTGCCTTTTGTCAGTTTTTGCCATTGCTCATAATATTTTTTACTGACAATAAGCGATTCATAATTAGCTTTTGCTTCAAATGACTGCTTTCGATAAACCGACCGAAAGTTAGCCTCTGCTGCAATTGCTTCTGAATAAGCGGCTTTAACAGTATCTGAATAGTTATTTCTGATATTTAAAGGCATTGAGAAAGTCACGCCAATCAAGTCTTCATCTCCACTTTTCCCTGCGTTAACTCCAATGGTTGGATTGGCTTTAGATTCCATAGTGGTTAGTTGAGCTTTAGATTGTTTTATCTTCCATTGCGCTCTAGCGAGTTTAACTTTTGGATGTTCCTCAACCCACTGAGAGTTAAATGAATAGTTTGTTGCTCCAAAAGTAAATGAAAACAAATTGGTAGTATTAGGCGTCCAATCAGGCAATAACTCCTGAACATTTACCTCTGCATTTTTCAAAGCAATTTGCGACTCAGATATTTCACTGAAAACTTGGGACAAGTTTAAATAAACCAGTTCAGCGTCAAGTGGCTCTAAAAGTCCTGCTTTTCGCTTATCTTCAATAATTCCAACGAGCGTTTGTAATTGATTTTCTCTTACTGAAAGTAACTGAGCCACCTTTTTTGCTGCTTGCCAATTAACTATTGCAGTTAAAGCGTTAGCCTTTTTAGAATCGAGTAGAGATAACAATTGTTGCTGGTTTGCATAAACACCAATTTCACCAATGCTTTTATTTGCTGATTGCTTATCCCAAAAATCAATCGTTTGACTGATACCAATAGAATAATTATCAAAATCACCCTCTTTTTCATAGCTTGCTTCAAGCTCTGGGTTATATACGGCTTTAGTTAAGCTCTTGGCTCTATGATTACTTGCATTAAGTAACTCTTTAGCCGCAACAACTTCGGGATCTTTATTTATTTGACTATCTAGCCATGAAATACTTTTCTGTTTGGCATAAGTGGCAACTGAAAAACTCACAGCCATACATAAAGACAGGACTAAACCTGCATTTTTTAAATATATATACATAAAAATTCTTAATTTTAAAATTAATAAACACGAAACCTTTATCCATTATTAAAGGATAAATAGGTCATTAAAAATTAATCTAATTAAGAAATGGGCGGACGAAGTATCGCTTCAAGAAAGGTACTTGTTTGATCAATTTGATAAGGCGTTTTATTGATAATGTTTAGTTTGCCCGTGGTATTTGAATTACTGACTAAAATCCAAGATAAGTGGCTGCCACTGCAATGTCCGCAGTGATGACAATCTTTTTCATTATGCTGCTCATCACCTACATTATCATTTGAGACATTTCGATCATCTGCATGATCATGTTGAATTTGAAGGTGCTCTATATCTATTTGGTGATTCTCAGGTGTTGCGGATACAACAGCAGTTAACGATTGCAAAACAATCGAAACGACTAATAGTATTTTTAACGCAACATTGAATTTCAAAATAAACACCTACTTAAATATGAAAAATTATAATATCAAAAAAAGGTTTTCTAAACTAGCCATGCGCATGTTTTTCATGCTCGTCACGGCAAGTTTCTTGAGGAAACTCAAACTCAATGGTTGTATGAGATAAATTATAAGAAGAAAGTTCCTTAGCCACTTGTTGTTTTAGCCTAATTAATTTATCAACCTCAAAGTTATGGGCTAACTCTAGGTGAGCAGTTAATACGTGACTTTCCCCGTCTAATGACCAAAAGTGCATATGATGAATCCCATTAATTTCAGGTATAGCCTTTATCGCTTTTTCAATATTATTCTGCACTTCTTCATCAGGTGTAGCTTGAAGAAATAGTGCCAATGTTGTTTTCAGGTTTTTCAAAACGTTAAACAATATAAACAGTGTAAAGCCTATAGAAAGCAAAGGATCTAATATTGGTAGATCTACAAAAAGCAGCACGATAGAAACAATTAGGACTGCAACCCAGCCAAGTACGTCTTCAAGCAAATGCCACGTAAGTACTTTTTCGTTCAGCGTTTTACCCGCTTTTAGTTTAAATACTGCATACCCATTAACAGCAACCCCAAGTAATGCAAGACCCAACATTCCTTCAGCCATTGGCATTTCAGGATTAGATAATCTTGGTATTGCTTCAAATAGCACCCAGACAGAACCAATAACTAATACAATACTGTTAATTAATGCGCCAAACAGGGTAAGACGACGATAGCCATAGCTAAATCTATCGGATGCTTCTTTATCCGAGAAACGACTCAGTATCCAAGCGAATCCTATAGATAAACTGTCACCCAGGTCATGTACAGCATCAGCCATAATAGCGGTACTGTTGGTTAGCCAACCACCAATAAATTCGATAATAGTAAATGAAACATTAAGGAAAAATGTCCAACCTATACGGTCGTCTTTTCCATGCGAATGGCTATGGCTATGATTGTGCATTTTCCACCTCAAGAACTTTTAAATTTCTTACATTGACTACGTTAAAATTGATAAAGTGACGGATCACTCGTTGATACATCCAACGTTTGATTCCTGATAAGTTAGTTCCTTTTTCGAGATAAAACTCATCAGGGGAATTATAAACACCAAAATCATCATGAATACCTTCTTTTTGTATATAGGTATCTTGACCACGCCAATCTGTATCTGGCGAAGAGAAACACTTTGTTGCAACACCATAACCACAAAATTCGTTTTTTATTTGACTAAATTTGTGCTGTAGTGAACTTAAATATTGTTCATCTAATATAAAGCCTTCTAAGTTTATCCAACGATCCTTGAAATAAACTTCAATCCAACTATGAATGATATATTTAGGTGCTAACCAAAATACATAAGTTGGAATAGCTCCTTTTTGTAATCGCTGCTCAATAGTAAAGCCGTGAAAACGACATTGAATACCTAATCCTCGTAACAAAGCCATCAGCAAGTTACCCTTGGTATTGCATTGTCCGTAACCATCGGCTAAAACACTGCTTGCTGAAATATCATCACTCTCATTGTAACCAAATAATATTTCATCTTTAACAAATTGGTAGGCTGCACCAATTTTGTTGAAGTCATCGAGTTCTTGCCAATTACGCTCAGAAATTAATGATTGAATTGTAGAGTGTTCAAAATTTACTATCTTGGTTTTTTCTAGATATTTGCTATTCATTGATGTTTCCTTACTTTGAACAACCAAAGGTTGATTGTTTATCTTCATTTGGTGTTTAACGTGTTTTCTCAGCAACAGCTAATTCTTGTTTAGCATCGCTTAGTATTCGGTAAGCGCCTCGAAGAATTAACATTGAAATGATGCTACCAATGACGATATCAGGCCAACGCTGTTTCAGCACCATAACGAGTATGCCTGCGATAACGACACCAAGATTTGCAATTACATCATTCGCTGAAAATATCCAGCTAGCTCTCATATGTACTTCATCGTTGTTGTGCTTTCGAATAAGGATGAGACAAATCACATTTGCAACTAAAGCAACCATGCCTACGCCAATCATAAACCAAGAGTGAGGCTCACTTTCACCATACAGCCTTCTAGCAATATCCATTAGAATTAGCACGCCTAACCCCAGTTGGAAATAGCCACTCACTAAAGCAGCATTAGCCTTATGTTGGATTGACTTTCCCACCGCGTATAGTGCAATTGCATAGACGATTGCATCCGCTAGCATGTCTAACGAATCTGCAATTAAAGCCGTTGATTCTGATAACCAACCAAAGCCAATTTCAAAAACAAACATCGAGGCATTGATAGCCAGAAGCCAATAAAGCACCGTTTTTTGCTGGTTATCTTTTAGCTCAACTTCACACCCACAATCGCTCATTTTCATCTCCGATTAACTTGTATGCTCTAACTATAAATCCTATAGTGACTATAGGGTCAAGTTTATTTGGAAATTTTATGAAAATTGGTGAGTTATCGAAAACATCGGGGTATTCAGTACAAACCATCCGATATTATGAAAAGGAGGGCTTGCTGTCAGATCCTGATCGCACTGAAGGGAATTTCAGGTTGTATTCTAATAAGGCATTTAAAGAGCTAGAGTTCGTAAAGCATTGTCGAAGTTTAGATATTCCGCTTAATGATATTAAGCGACTCATTGAATTAAAAAACAAGCCAGAGGAGAGTTGCTCTAGTGTAAATGCATTAATTGATCGGCAACTAACTTTAGTTAATCAACGAATGAAGGAATTGAATGCACTCAAAAAAGAGTTAAAACTAATGGCAAGCTCTTGCGGGTCTGACGGTACAATTGAAGTCTGTGGCATTATCAAGTCATTAGATAGTTGAACTAAATATAACTTTAGATTAGTAGTATTCACAAAGGCAATAATGAAAACCATTGGCAAATTAGCACAATCATTAAATTTAAATGTAGAAACCATTCGTTTTTATGAACGAGAAGGACTGATTACACAACCTGAAAAACCAATATCTGGTTATAGACAATATGACGAATCAATAGCAGGACAACTTAGGTTTATCACAAAAGCCAAAGCGCTCGGCTTTACGTTAAGAGAAATAAAATCGCTAATGTCTATGGACAGCAACTGCGCTCAAGTTGAGCTATTAAACCGACAAAAGTTAGCAATCATTCGAGACAAAATTAATGACCTTCAACGTTTAGAGAAAGTAATTGTGGGTATGACAAATACCTGTATGCAAAACGAAGATCCAACACATTGCCCCATAATTGACTCATTAAAATGATTGACTCCGTACTTGTATACGGAGTTTAGAATGATGGTAATATCAACCAATAGACTTTCAAATGATAAATAAAATATTAGACAGAGTAGGCTCTAGTGGCGTTTGGCTAGCGGCACGGCCTGCCTCCCTGCATTAAGGTCACTTGCATCGGCATTAGGACTAGGCTTCTTCTCTCACTTCGAAGGAATAGCTGTAAATACGCTTTTACCTATTTTTGCATCTTTGGAACTATTGGTAAACTTATACAACTGGCACAAAAATAAAAACCATACCAGAGCTGTCTTCAGCATTCTAGGGCCTGTAGCAGTGCTATTAACGCTTTATCCTCTTTGGCTATATGATTGGAGCACATACCTATTTTACTTTGGTATTTGCTTAATGGTCGTTATGTCGGTTTTGGATATCGTAAAACCAGTAAGGGAGCAAACATGCAACGTATGGCTAATTGCCGTCGTTGAAACGATTAACGGTCAATGTCTGCTTTTCGCTCAAAGCCGACCTATAGAGTAATTACGTTAACACGTTTAGGGGCGTGCGACGTGAAGTCGTATGAAGCGCTGTTCACCGCTTAATGAGTGAACCATCTGTATCACCAGATGATCCTAG